>NZ_JAIWOI010000323.1 GCF_020217005.1 Rheinheimera sp.
CTGCAACAAGCGCTGGATCTGGTGCGTGGCAGCCATTTGCTGGTCCCCGCTATCAGTCGTTATGGTCATATGCTGGAAGTGCCGGGAGAACGCCGTATTGTCTTTGTTTTGCCTTATCAGGGCAAAACTCTGATAGGTACCACCGAAGTTCGGCAAAATCTGACAGAAGCAATAGAATGCAGTGATGCAGAACAGTCCTATTTACTGGCCTTATATAACCGTTATTTTGACAACGAATTGAGCGTAGCTGATGTGCTGAGCAAATTCGCCGGGGTCAGGCCTTTATTGGGAGGAAGCGACAGTGCCAGCACTGCGAGCCGGGAGTATGCTCTGAACTGGCAGCAGCATTTGTTGACAGTATCGGGAGGCAAATGGACCACAGCCAGGGCTTTAGCCCGGACTGTGGTGGAACATGTGCGGCAAAGGAGCTTATAAATCCAATGCCAGAATTTTTGAGCGGCGCTGGTAGTTATACAGCTGCTGCTTTTTCTGTGGTAAATCCTGTACTGTCACTAACTCAAAACCATGTTCCTGGAACCAATGGATACTGCGGGTAGTCAGGGCAAATAAGCGGTAGTATTTGCGTTGGCGTGCCAGCTGAATAATGTTTTTCAGCAAGGCGCTGCCGCGATCGGCGTCTCGGTATTGTTCATGCACTGCCAAACAGGCAAATTCACCGACGTTCTCTTCCGGGAAAGGGTAAAGTGCAGCACAACCAATAATTAAACCATCCCGCTCTATCACAACAAACTGGTCTATTTCCATTTCCAGTTGTTCGCGCGAGCGACGCACCAACAAACCTTGCTGTTCCAGCGGCCGGATTAAATCCAGAATACCGCCTATATCCGTGATGCTGGCAGCACGTAAACGTTCTGCCGCCTCGGTCACAATCTGAGTACCAATACCGTCACGGGAGAATAATTCCTGCAGCATCGCACCATTTTCGTCATAACTGACTAAGTGGCAACGGGGCACTCCGGCCCGACTTGCAGTAATAGCCGCATGTAAAAAGGCAATGGTCGCGGTGCAGGCATCCTGATCTTTTTCCATTTGCCACATCAAATGTTCGGCATAGTTGGGCATCAGTTCTGCTGTGATATCGCCATCTTCACCAACAATACCTCCGACCTCATTAAAACCTATAATTTTTTCCGCTTTGAGTTTAATCGCCACTTGGGTGGCAATTTCCTCCGCTGTCAGGTTAAAGCTTTCGCCTGTGACGGAAGCCGCTATAGGGCCCATCAGCACTATGCCGTTGTTATCCAACTGACGGCGAATACCTTGTACATCGATACGACGTACTCTGCCGCTATGTAAGTAGTCAACGCCATCGTCCACACCCAAAGGCTGTGCTATAACAAAATTACCACTGACTACGTTGATTTGAGCATTGTGCATAGGGGTATTGCTTAAGCTCATGGATAAACGGGCGGTAATATCGAGTTGCAACGCGCCTGCGACTTGTTTGATCACCCGGAACGAATCGTCGTCTGTCACCCGGATCCTGTTGTGGTAATCGCAATTTAAACCAGCGCTTTCTAATGCCTTATTAATTTGTGGCCGTGCGCCATAGACTAAGACTATTTTAATGCCCAGCGTATTTAGCAAAGCTATATCATTAATAATGCTGCGAAAGCCGGGTTGGTCTATGGCTTCACCCCCCAGCATCACCACAAAGGTTTTGCCACGGTGGGCGTTGACATAAGGGGCGGACTGACGAAAGCCATCAACAAGTTCTGTAGTGCGCACTATGGTTTTGTTTCCTTCTGGCAAAAACAAAATAAGATTAAAGCTGACCTGTGACAAGAATGCTACAACTGCTGCTGCTTCCAAAAAGCTGCAAAGGCCCTGATGGGTCAGCTGCTAAAGCGCGCACTTTAAACAATTTTGGATAAATAACCAACACATAATTTATGTTGTTTTTTATTCGTGTAATTAGTTGTTAATTATCATATAGTTGAATTTTATTTCTACTTTGGGTTGGGGTGTTTCTGGTTTTTTATCCTGTTTATTTGAATGAATATGTCTGCAGGTCTAAGGCCCAACTAAAAGTGACAGGCCTGATGCCTTGCCAGTGTTGCAGAGGCGGCCTGACGCATTAATTGCTGATGTTCTGAGGAGATAGAGAATTCAGCCATGTTGCTCAGGCTATCGGCACTTAGACCTGTAATAGCCTGATAAAACACCAGTGCTGTCAAAAAAGTACCGTTGACTGAAGCATGGTTACCGTCGGCCTGATGTAATCTGATCTCAGGTGCCAGTTCTGCCATCAGGTCAAAAGCAAGGCCAACCGGAGCTACGCAGCTGGGTTCTTGTTTAGCTATAAAGCTATGAATGGCATGTACTCTGGCGGCCTCTTCCGAATTTCCGGCTCGTGGATGTTCGGGAAACAGCAGGGGCGTGGCTTTGTAATGTTTTACAGTGCTCACCCAATAAAGACTTGCGTCAATAGGGTAGTCAAAAGCACCTGACATGGAGTACTTCTGGCCTTGCAAAATCACATGAGTCCAGGTCTCTGAACTCAGCTTGGTCTGGCTGTTGGTATCCTGCAGTCGTTCATCCAGAAATAAGCTATTGGCCGCCACTGCCGCAGTCGCAGAAATGCCTGGGCGACCAGCCCGGATCAGTTTGACAATCACACCTCCTAAATCGTTCACATACACATGGCTGTTGCCCATTAACAAAATATTGTAGTGATCAACATAACGGTTATCAGGTATTGCCAGGCCTTGTGGCGATGGCGCAGGAGGTTGCCGTGGTTCCTGTGGTGATGATCCTCCACCACAGGCAGCCAAAGCTGTCAGAGTCGTCAGCATAACCACGGAGATAAAGTGATGAGTGTTAAAACTAGCCATAATCCTTGCTCCTGTTACATGGCTGACAAGCTGCAGCCTTGGCAAGAGTTTGACTTTATTGGGGCAAAAAGCCTTACCTATACAGGATAAATAACGGATGAAAAAATGACGTCAGGCCAGCAAGACGCCGGCCTGCGCTTATGGAGTTAATCCAGAATAATATGAGGTAAAAAGCGAGAGCTGTCTTTGGTGATTAACGAGTTATCTTCACGAATACCAATACCAGCCGCACTGTTGCCTACCACCCAGCTACCAATCATGCTGTAGCTGTCACCAAACTTGGGTAAAGGCTGTAATTTCTGACGAATAAAGGCGGAATCAGCATACGGGCCTGGTTCGCTGATTTTTTCGCCTGAAGAGGTAACCATCTCCACATTGGCGCCTTCCCTGGAAAACAGCGGTTTACGCACCCAGCCAGCAGCAAAACTTTGGCCAGGCTGTTCGAAATGACTTTCCAGCAAATTAGGGTGTCCCTGGTATTTTTGCCACAGCAAAGGCAGTATGCCTTTGTTCGATAACAACATTTTCCAGCCTGGTTCCAGCCATTGGGTCTGGCTGCTTAAGATGACGGAGGCAAAATCCTCCTGCAGCATAAATTCCCATGGATACAGCTTAAACAGGCCACCTATGGCATACCCCTCCAGGTCAACCAGTTGACCGCCAGCTTCGCCCAGCTGTTCCAGCTCGATAAAACGACTATCCACACCAGCTTGTCTTGCAATATCCATCAGATACATCACTGTACCTTTGTCTTCGATACTGTTAGCAACAGAGGCAAAATACAAAGGATTGGCCAGAGGCAGGTTGGCAAAAGCGGTCTCGAGCTGGTCTTGTAAGGAGTTAAACTGATCAGCACCTTGTGGCACTTTGCCGCGCATGATCTGGTCTTCCAACCAAACCCACTGGAAAAAACCTGTTTCAAACAAAGAAGTTGGCGTGTCGTAATTCAGTTCCAGTAATTTAGCCGGGCCAGTACCGTCGTAGACCAAATCCAGTCGCCCATATAAAGACGGGGCTTTATTGCGCCAGGAGTTGGCGACAAAGTCCCAGAATTTTTCCGGTATAGCTAATTGCTGCAGCTTTTCTTCATCGCGAATAACGTCATCTACTAAACCTAAAGCCATTTGATGCAGCTCTTCGGTGGGTTCTTCTAAATCCTGTTCAATCTGGCGCAGATTAAACTGGTAGTACCCTGTTTCATCCCAATAAGGCTCACCATCAAAGGTATGAAACTCAAAACCTACAGATTCGGCATAAGAGCGCCAGCCGGGGCGCTCGTCACAAGCTATTTTTTTCATGCTGTGTTAACCGCCAAAACCTGTGGCAGAAGAACTGGAACGTTTTTGTGCCTGAGCGCCAAAACCACCCCGATTTACTACGCCTGCTGGCTTAGGCTGCACTGACGAAGGTTTGACATAAGCCGGGCCAACGCCTTTAGCAACTGGTGTATTGTTAGCGGTGCGGAAGGTACTGCGGTCATCCCTTGATTTGTACAAAGGCTGAGCCTGCACAGGTTGTTTTAGTTGCGAGCCCGAACGATTTAGCATTTGACCCGCTAAAAAACCCATCATCATGGGCATAAAAAAGCCACCGCTGGACGCCTGAGCTTGTTGTGGCACTTGTTCTGTACCTGCGGCAGCCGCGGCCTGAGCCGGTGTTTCGCATTGGCCAACACCAAAGTCTGTTTCACAAGCGGCTTTGTCTGTGTACTTAGGTGCAACCTGGCTGTGCATGGCCAAGGCCTGGCCTAAATCCGCTTTACATTGTTCAGGATTGTAATACGCAGCACATTGGTCGACAGTCTCAAAAGCCGCAGTTTGCACCGCTTCCTCCTGACCACAGCCTGCCATTAAAAAGGTGGCAGTAGGCACCATTAACACTAAAGCTGCTTTTTTACTGCGTTTCAGCACTTTTTGTTTCATCAGTGACTCCTTGAATTATTGTGCAGGTTAATAGGTCATGCTGGCGGCGTTAATTAAGCCAATAGCAATAGAACAACCTGCAGAAAACACACCGGCTGCGACTTCACCTTTGTTAATACGTTCAGGTAGTTGTTTTAGTGCAAAACGTACGACTGCAAAAGTCAGGACCTGCACTATTAAGGCAATAGCGCCCCAAATGGCGCAGTCAGCTAACGATAAAGAATGAGTAATAGCACTGGATAAAGGCAGCGCAAAACCTATTAAAGCACCGGCGAAAGCTATGGCTGCAGCGCTGTTGTTTTCTTTGATCAGGGCGATTTCGTCCTGTGGTGTGATCCAGGTGTAGAAACGACAAAACAAGGCTATTAATAATATGGCCAGAAAAAAGAAACTGATAAATTCCGGAAAACCAGCCACAGAGGCTAACAGGGTGTCACTCATCACAAAATCCTTTCGGTAAGTTAGGTCAGCAAGGATGATCCAGAAAAGCCAGCCAAAAGGCAACAACTGAATCCGATACTATGTTGACTTAAATCCTTGAACTAACCAGTTTTAGGCTATGCTCAATAATAAAGTCAAAGCACTAAGTTGCTGATCTGTTAAGGAGTTTATGTCAATGTTAAATCAAATCTCAGTAAAAATCCGCCTATTGCTACTGGTTTGTGTGCCATTACTGGTGTTAATTGCCATTAGTTTGATTTCAGTCAGGGAAATGGGTCATTTAAGTGACGGAGCAACCAGTATCTATGAAGATCGTGTGGTACCGCTGAAGCAAATTAAACAAGTGGCAGATGCTTATGCGGTCACTTCTGTGGATTTATTGCATAAATATCGTGGTGAGGTGCTTTCTGCCGCAGAAACTGTGGAGCAGCTCAATCAACAAGGTCAGTTGGCAGATCAGATCTGGCAATCTTATCTGGCAACAAGTCTTACTAAAGAAGAGTCTGAACTGGCGGAAAATGCGAAACAACAAATGTTGTCATTTCGGCAAAAGCTGCAGGAATATCAACGCCAAATCAGTGATGGCGGACTAATGCAGCGCAGCGCCAAAGACTTTAACACCGAGCTTTATCAACACGCTGATCCGCTTAGCGCCTCTTTAGCCGGGCTAATTGATATTCAACTGGTCGAAGCCGAAAAATTCAAGGTAGCAGCCGCCTCTCAATACCAGTTTTTTATGCAGCTGTTTGTCGCAGCTTTATTGTTGGTGCTTATTTGTTTAGCCGTTTTGTCCTGGTTGATTTATCGCTCAATTCACAGACCATTGCACCAATTGCAGCAGGCCATTTCTGTAGTAGGTGATCAATCTGATTTGCGAGTCAGAGCAGAAGTTACCGGAACTGATGAGATTGCGGTGACGGCCACAGCGTTTAATCAGACCATAGGGCGAGTGCACCAGTTTTTTACTGAGTTAGCAGATGCTGTGTCGCAATTGGCTGCAGCCTCCGAAGAAATGAGCCAGATCAGTACTCAGGTGAGCGGCACAGCTTTTGAACAAGAACAACAAGCAAATTTAATAGCCACTGCAGTGAATCAAATGTCGGCTGCTATTCAGGAAGTGGCCAATAGTGCTTTAGCAACCTCAGAACAAGCAAATGATGTTGACCAGAAGACTCAGCAGGGCTATCAGAAGGTGATTCAAAATGCCGGTTCCATTGAACAGCTCTCCACTGTGATCAATGGTGCCAGTCTGGTCATTGAACAACTAAACGGGGAGTCAGAAAAAATCACTGCTGTGCTGGCGGTGATCCAAACCATAGCTGGCCAGACTAACCTGTTAGCATTGAATGCTGCTATTGAAGCTGCCCGGGCAGGTGAGGCTGGACGTGGTTTTGCCGTTGTTGCTGATGAGGTCAGAACCCTGGCCACTAATACCCAAAAGGCAACTGAATCGATACGCACTATGATTGATAATTTGCAGGCATCCGCCCGTGAAGCTGTGCAGGCTATGGCGCAGTCAGGCCATTACGCCAGTACGAGTGTGCAGAATGCTCAGGAAGCGGGGGCTGTGCTGGAGGATATTAAGTCTGCAGTGGGCACCATAGTGGATATGAATGTACAGATCTCAGCGGCGACTGAACAGCAAACTATAGTAGCCGAGGAAATTAATAAAAATATTAGTGAGTTTAGCGTCAGCATAGGCGAAATGACCCGCAGTGCAACTCATAGTGCTGATGCCAGCGGTTCTTTGGCGCAGCTAGCCAGCAGGCTGCAACAGCAAGCTGCATTATATCGGGTATAAACCCTCAATTTGAGGCCACTCTTGTGGCCTTTAATTTTTTATTGCCACTGCTGTTCCAGATGAGGGCAGCAGTATTCAGTTTCCTACCTGAAGAAGACCTTCTGTAACCTACTGTTTTATAATTTAAAACTGACAATGCTTTTGTATAAAACCTCGAGTTGCCACTTTTTGGGGCAAGAACAGCGTCGTGCACTACTTAGTAACAAAGCAGCGGGCATGAATACGTATTCATCTTGTGAGTGGCGTTCAGCTGGTTAATAACTGTTGATGGAACATTTTATAAAAATCAGGACGTCCTTTGATTGTGTTGTACAGGGAAGGTCCATAACAATCCACATCGGGGACAAGAGGCATGCCAAACTATAAACATAGTTTGCTGGCGCTCGCTATTGCTGCTGCAGGTTTTAGTAGCAGTATCAGCGCAGAGGAAGCAAACCAACAACTCGCACAGCAAGAAGCGCAGGTTAGCGCAGGTTCAAATACCAGCAAAACCAAAGAAGAAGTTGAAGTTATTGAAGTCAAAGGCTTTTCTAGTAGCTTAATTAAGTCGCTGAACGACAAACGATTCGCTGACACAGTAGTTGAATCCATTTCAGCAGATGATTTAGGCGCATTGCCTGATGTCTCTATGGCTGATGCCTTGACCCGTTTACCTGGTATATCTGCCGTCCGCACTGGTGGCCAGGCCTCTGAAATTAACATCAGGGGTATGGCAGGTGGTTTTGTATTTTCCACCTTAAACGGTCGTGAGCAGGTGTCGACCAGTGGTCAACGCAATATCGAATTTGATCAATACCCTTCAGAGCTGATTTCTTCAGCTGCGGTCTATAAATCGCCAAAAGCGTCGCTGATTGAAGGGGGCGTTGCGGGTACAGTAGAGCTAAAAACAGCCAGTCCGCTCAAAGCCAAAGACACACATAATTTTACCCTGAACGGCCGGGGTATGTTTAACGACAGGGCCGATGAAATCCCCAATGGTCAGGAGACGGGGGATCGTTTTAGTTTGTCTTATCAGGGCAAATTTTTAGATGAAACTCTGGGCATCGCTATTGGTTTTGCCCGTTTGTTTCAACCAAGTGTTTCCACCCAATTTGTCGGTTTGGCTTATAACAAACAGGCTGACGTCGATGGTATCAGTGAAGCTGAGCCGAATGAACTGATCAGCGAAGGTTTTGAAATGCAGCACCGGGGTGGTGAAGAAACCCGCAACGGCTATATGGCTGCAGTGGAATGGATAGCTACAGATAAGTTAACTGTCAAAGCGGACGCCTTTGTGTCTAAATTTGATACTGAAGCATTTGCCCGTGGTTTTAGGGTGAAACTGGAGGGAGATGGTGCAGCCATAGGCAATCCGGTGATCAAAGACAACCTGGTAATCGGTGGTACCTTTAACCGTAAAACCAACGGCAATACCAGAGTTGAACTGGTAAATGACGACAATACAGACAACGATGAAGTACAAAGTTTTGGCGTGAATTTTGACTTCGAAGCCACAGACGAGCTGAGTTTAAACTTTGATGTATCTCATTCTTCTGCTGACAGTGTATTTAAAAACGGCTTACTTTGGGCTCTGGTCGCTCAAGATGCAACAGTGCCGAATCCGCAACTGGACGGCAATGTCTCTATCAGTTATGCACTCAATGGCTTAAACCTGCCTGACGTAGGTTTTAATCAGGAAGCCGCTTTTACCGATATTGACAGGGTTATGCTCAGCAAATATGGCATTTACCCTTATATCAACTCAGACGAGGTCAATGCTTACAAACTGGATGGCAAATACCAATTAGATCATGCAGTGATCAGTTCAATTGAAGCTGGGGTGAGGTATTCGGAACGTGAATACTCCAACGATCGTCAGGTATTTGAATATGGGTCAGACGGCGCCTTTTTAAGTTCGCAACCCCCGTTACGCTTAACCGCTGATATGGTGAGTGTGGTGAATTTCAGTGGCAAGTTTTCGCATTTCCCCAGTTATCTGGCGATAGATGCAGACAAAGCGTTGAATGCCTGGTTCCCTCAGGGTATTCCACAACCAGTGCAAACCTGGGGTACCGGCAATACAGGTATTTTGCCTTCCCAACGAGTACCAGGTGGTCCTGACACGGCCTGGTCTGTTTTACAAAGCGGTGAAGTCTACGAGGACGTGATGGCCGCTTATGTACAAGCCAATCTGGATACGGAGATTTTTTCTATTCCTGTGACGGGTAATATTGGTGTTCGTATGGTGGAAACTGACCAATACGCATCAGACTTAACAGATGTAGGCGGCGATGCAACTTTAGGTGCTCAGAACATCATGGACGCCGCCGGTTTAGTCAATACCAGATATAAACCAGGGGTAATAGGTCAGACCTACAGGGATTATTTGCCACAGCTTAACCTGAACTTTGCTATTACGGACAGTGATCAAATTCGTTTTGCCGCGGCCAAAGTCATGTCGCGTCCACCTATTGATCGTTTGGCGTCTAACACCAGCTATACCATAGATCAGTTAACAGGACAGGTGAATGGTTCCAGTTCGAACAGTCCCTTCTTAAAGCCATTTTACGCCACTCAGTACGATATTTCTTATGAGAAATACTTCACTGAAACAGATGGCGCTTTTGTCGCTGCACTGTTTTACAAGGATATAGAGTCTTTTATTAACACCTTCACCATAGCGGACTTTGATTTTAAGGCGGCAGGTTTTCCTATCCCTGATTTTATTGTGCGTGAAAATGGCTCAACAATAGAAACTCAGCCGGGTAACTACACAACAGCGGTGAATAATGACAAAGGGGGTTATATCCGTGGTGCCGAAATTGCCTATACCCAAGTCTTTAAGTTCCTGCCTTCTTTTTGGCAGGGTTTGGGTTTTAGCGGCAGCTACTCCTACACAGAAAGCGAAATCCAGCAACAGGTTAGCCTGGGGGCTCAGACCATAGACATTACCTTGCCTGGTTTATCAAAAAACGTCATGACCGCAACGTTATTCTGGGAAT
>NZ_JAIWOI010000378.1 GCF_020217005.1 Rheinheimera sp.
ACGAAGGGTTTGAAACCCGTATTAGTGGCCGCTATCGGGACAACTTTGTGTCAGAACAAGTGGCTATTGAAGCTCAGACGGTGAACTTCGATGGTGAAACTGTGATTGATTATCAGGCTTCTTACCAGATAAATGACAACCTTGGTGTCCTGTTTCAGGTGAACAACCTGACGGATGAACCGACCAAGAGTTATTTTGGTAACGAAGCCAATACAGGCACTATCCAGTTTTTTGGTCGCCAGTATTTTGTTGGAGCGAACTACAAGTTCTGACCCCGGGTGACGACTTCGGCACCCAGCCTCAGAGCGGGTGCTCATAACAAGAATTGATTGGAGCACGACTTATGTTTCAGATAACAAATAGCTTAAAGCTAGCCCTGTTAGGGTTGGCTGCGCTGACACTGGCTGCTTGTGGCGGCGGTGGCAGTGATTCAGTGGAAGGCGGTAGCAAACTGCTGACCTGTAATGTGCCACAAATTCCAAATGCAGCAGGCACTGCCTGTATTGACCCCCCACCGATAAAGTGTAAGGCACCTACTGTGCCTGATGCGAAAAACGAGACTTGTATAGTAGGGGTGGATCCGAATGCTCCGGCACCAGTGTTTTTCCCAGGAACTACTCAGGCGGCCTTATTTTATAAAAGGGCCGACGGAAACTACGAAGGGTACAGATTACATACCTGGAACAACGATGCCTGCTCGGTTTACAAAGATAGCTCCCTGGCGGCGTCATGGGACAACGGTTTAATACACAATGGAGTAGACCCCAACTACGGTGCTTATTGGATTCTGGAGTTAAAAGAGGGCGTGGCCGGAGTGGCAGGTGCCTGCGGTAATTTCATTATCCACAAAGGCACAGATGATGCTGGTAAAGAAATGGGGGGGGGCGATCAGAAAATGCCATTAGGGCCGAAATCAGACGAAAAATTTGCCCGGATGAATTTTACCTTTTCTGGTGTGAATTCGGTCTTTGAATTTCCTCTGTTGGCATTGGGTGTGTCTATTGCGGACTCCGCGGCTCACTGGCTGGATGCAAGTACTTTTGTCTGGAATATTGACAGAGCTATTGCCACTAAAGTGCAGTTACATCATTCAGCGACAGCAAATCTGGCGATAGATACAGATGACAAGTTAAACGGTGACACTGTTGTGTTAGAAGCGACAGAACTGACAGATCAGCAAAAAGCCATGGTGCCTCATTTGGCCAACTGGCCTGCATACCGCAGCAGTATGACGGAGGCGCAAGTCAAGGCTGTGTTGAAAAACCAACTTGTGTTGTCGGCTTACGATGCAGACAACAAGTTGTCGGCGGCCAGTTATGTGCAGGCAGCAAAAGTGTTGGACCACCTCTACACCAGCGGGGATGCCGATGCAGATGAAGCTACACTAGGCGTCGTCTATGACGGCAACACAGTAAAAGTTTCTGTATGGGCGCCAACAGCACAAAATGTAGCATTAAAACTCTATAACGCAGCAAAAACTCTGACTTCTACCCAGACTATGAGCCTGGACGCCGCTACCGGCATCTGGAGTTATAGCGGCACTAAGGCCAGTCTGGATCGCAACTTCTACCGTTTTGAAGTCAAAGCCTATCACCCTGCGACTAAAAAGATAGAGACAGTAGAGGCCACAGACCCCTATTCAGTCAGCCTGTCAACCAATGGCCGGTACAGTCAGTTTGTAAACTTGGCAGATGAGGATCTGAAACCTGAAGGTTGGGCTAATCAGATTGTTCCGACTATAGAGAATCCTGAGGATACAGTGATTTACGAAGGGCATATCCGGGATTTCAGTATTCGTGACACCAGTGTCAGCGCTGCCAATAGAGGGAAATATCTGGCCTTTACTGAAATGGACAGTGCTCCCGTGATGCATCTGAAAAAACTGGCTGAAAGTGGTGTAACGCATTTTCATATGTTGCCTGCAACCGATATGGCGACTGTGAATGAAGATGCCAGCAAAAGAGTGGAAATTACCGACACAGTCGGCAAGTTATGTGCTGTTAATGCTGCGGCTAAAGTCTGCGGCAAAGAAAACGCAGCGACAGTACTGGCGGATTTACTGAAGTCCTATCAGCCGTCTGGCGAACTGGCTCAGCAGTTAGTGGCTGATATGCGTGCAACAGATGGCTTTAACTGGGGCTATGATCCTCACCACTTTAATGTGCCAGAAGGTAGTTATGCGTCTAATCCTGAAGGTGTGGCCCGTATTAAAGAAATGCGTGCTATGAACCAGGCTCTGCACGAGATCGGACTCCGTGTGGTGTTAGACGTAGTGTACAACCACACTAATTCCTCAGCCATTTTTGATAACTCGGTCTTTGATAAAATAGTGCCTGGATATTTCCACAGATACAATCCGGTGTCAGGCAGTATTGAGCGTTCAACCTGCTGTGAAAATACAGCGCTTGAACACAAAATGATGGATAAATTTGTCAAAGACTCGCTGGTGTTGCTGGCCCGTGAATACAGCTTTGACGGCTTCCGTTTTGACATTATGGGTCATCATCCTAAATCTGCTATTTTGGCCGCCCGTGAAGCAGTGCGCGCAGTTGATCCGGATACCTATTTTTATGGCGAAGGCTGGAATTTCGGTGAGGTGGCGAACGACCGTTTGTTTGAACAGGCTCGTCAGGCGAATATGGCCGGAACCGAAGTCGGGACCTTTAACGACAGGATCAGGGATGCGGTGCGCAGTGCAGCTTTGTTTAGCGACCATGGTGAAGACGCAGAGAAGCAGCAACAGAACTTTATCGAAATTGGTCTGGCCGGCACTTTAAAAGACTTCGTATTGAAAGATTACAGAGGCAATACAGGCACAGCGTCCGGCGTCAGCTGGAATAGTCAGCCAGCAGGTTATGCCACAGATCCGGCCGATATTATCAACTATGTGTCCAAACACGATAACGAAGCTATCTGGGACAAACTTCAGTTGGAATTGCATAACGCTGGTGTAGATTTGAGTCTGGAAAACAGGGTAAGGGTCAATACTATAGCTTTAGCCATTCCCTTGTTAAGTCAGGGTATTCCATTCCTTCAGATGGGGGATGATTTACTGCGTTCTAAATCCATGGACCGCAATAGCTATGACTCAGGTGATTGGTTCAACTTTGTTGATTTCAGCAAAGAAAGCAATAACTGGAACGTAGGTTTGCCTCTGGCTCAGGACAACAGTGCAAACTGGGCTACTATTGCAGCTGTTGCAACCAAATCTAATACCAAAGCCGGGCCAGATGAAATACGGTTCTCTTCTGATGTATTTAATGAATTTCTGCAAATTCGAAAAAGTAGTCCGCTGTTTCGTTTAACAACGGGCCAGGATGTTATGGACCGTGTTGGCTTTCACAATATTGGTAAAGCGATGAAGCCAGGGTTGATAGTGATGAGCATAGATGACGGCCTCGGCTTGACGGATATCGACCCGGAAACTGATGCTGTGGTGGTGGTGATTAACGGGACTTCTGCAGAGCAATCTCACAAAGTGGCCACTGCCAAAGGTTTTGTGTTACATCAGGTACAGGCCACTTCAGCAGATGATCTGGTACAGCAGGCCAGTTTTACAGAAGCCGCAACAGAAGGTACTTTTACCGTACCGGCATATACAGCAGCGGTGTTCGTTAAACCTCAGCAAGGTGAGCAGGGTGAGGGCTTAAAAGCGGATGCCACTATGGGAGCCGCCGATATACCGCCTTACGGCTTAACCACAGTTTATGTCCGTGGCGCTATGAATGGCTGGGGTGAAACTGATGCGATGAGCTACGACGGCGATGGAGTGTACAGTGTCAGCATGACTATTGCCGCTGGTGATTACGAGTTTAAAATTGCCTCGGCAAACTGGTCTACTGTTGATTTTGGTGCTTCGGCCCAGCAAGTGACCCTGGGCGCGGCTAAAACTTTAAGCCGCGGAGCAGCCAACTTAAAAATCAGTCTGCCCAAAACTTCAACTTATACCTTCAGCGTTAACGCAATCAATCCTGAGGCGCCGGTGATCACTGTCACTGAGTACGTACCTTATGCTCAAACCTCAGTGTATCTGCGTGGCAGCATGAATGGCTGGAGTGAAAATAGCCCTCTGCAATATGAAGGATCTGGAGTTTACAGCCTGACCGTTAATCTTGCTGCTGCTGATCATGAGTTCAAAATCGCCTCGGCGGACTGGTCCACCGTTGATTTTGGCGCTGCGGATCAGAATGTCACTTTGGGGGCAGACAAAACCCTGACTGCCCGCGGAGCCAATCTGAAATTACAGATTACTGAACAGGCTGATTATAAATTCAGTCTGAATGCAGCTACCCCCGGAGCCCCTGTACTTAAGGTAGTTAAAGCGCAGTAAAAGTCTGTCCTGGCTCCGATGAAAAAGGCTGTAACGAATTACAGCCTTTTTTCATTGGGTTTTTAGATCCGGTTTTTGCACTTCAGGTTTTATCCGGTTTGGAGTCGCGACTGTAACGTCTTGATGCCAGACCTATTCAGCCTGTCTTGCATAGAAGCTTGCAAAGTCACTGTAGTCAGCTAAGTTTGCATTAATTTGGAGCATTGGCTCTGATCCTGTCTTACAAATAAATCAGGCAATCCAATGGGTTGTTTGCACCAATACCATGCAAAATTTCATCAATGCTCTGCAAAGGGGCGTCATAGCCTAAGGTGAATACGTATTCATGTTGAACATTGGCGGCGATAAGTTTAACTAGTAGGGTCAGATTAATATCAACTACCAGACAGATATAAGTCTGAACAAAAAAAACAAACAAATCCGGGGATAAGGGCATGAATAAATTTAAGTTAAGCATACTCACTATGGCGATTGCGACTGCGGGAGTCAGCTCCTACAGCTATGCACAACAAGCCGACCAGAGCAAAAAAGCCGAAACTGCCAAAGAAGAACAGATTGAAGTGATAGGGGTCACAGGTTTCCGTGGCAGTTTGCAAAAAGCTCAGGCTGTAAAAATGAGCGAAAACTCCATCGTTGAAGTACTGTCAGCAGAAGACATAGGTAAGCTGCCAGATACCAGCGTGGCCGAATCTTTAGCCCGTTTGCCAGGTTTAGCTGGTGAACGCCGTAATGGCCGTACCAGTGGTTTGTCTGTGCGTGGTTTCAACGAAAACTACGTGGGCACCTCGTTAAATGGTCGTGAATTATTAGGTATGGGTGACAACCGTGGTGTTGAATACGACCTGTATCCTTCAGAAATTGTTTCTACTGCAATGGTTTACAAAACTCCTGATGCGACGCTGATGGCGCAAGGCATAGGTGGTACTGTCGATTTACAGACAGTCCGTCCTCTGACTGCAGAAGATACATTTGTGGTGAACTTAAACTACGAGCAAAACGATCAGGAAGCGGGTAACCCGGATTTTGATGATCACGGTCATAAAGCCTCTATCAACTATGTTGATAAATTTGCAGATGACAAATTAGGTTTCGCTTTGGTGTTATCTTCTATCGAGTCACCGCGTCAGGAACAGCAGTTCCGTGGCTGGGGCTATCCTGAAGCTGCAACCACTAAAGGTGCTCCGGGCGTCACAGTACCGGATGACACTTTTATTTTAGGCGGTCATGATACCTTTACCCGTTCAGCTATGCTGAAACGTGATTCCATTGCCACCATCATAGAATACGATGCCAGCGACGATTTAAAAGTGAAGTTTGATGCCCTTTACATCGATTTCAACGAGACTGACGCGCGTCGTGGCCTGGAAGAAGGTATGGCGGAATGGGGTACTGGAGCCTACACCATCACTGAAGTACAGGATGGTTTAGCCACTGCGGCTTATCACAACGGCTTCTTCTCTGTGATCCGTAACGATGCCCGTGAACAGGACGCAGAGCTGAAAACTTTTGGCCTGAATCTGGAATACAACATCAGCGATAACTGGACTACTGAGCTGGATCTGTCGACTGGTAAAGTAGATAAAACTATTACCGATGTGGAAAGTTACTCTGGTGTAGGTCGCGCTGGTGGTACAGGGCCGGATAACAGACCTATTATTGCCCGTTCATGGGTAATGACCTCTTCTGGTGCCATGTTTGGTGCTCACCCTACTATAGCTCCTGTAGATCTGACTAACCCTGCCTTAATTCGTTTAGCTGGTCCTCAGGCCTGGGGTGGCTCGTTAGCTCCTGTTCCAGCTTTCCAGGATACTGGCAATGGTTTTGGTCCTACTACAGCTCAGGATGGTTTTGTTAATAAACCTATTTTTGAAGAAGAGCTGGATAGCGTGCGCCTGCAGTTTAATGGCGTTGTAGAGTGGGGCATCTTCACAGGCGTAGAAACTGGTTTTGTTTACAAAGACCGTAGCAAGAGCAAAGTCAATAATGGTGCTTACCTGACCGCTAACGTCTGGCCAAATTCAGATGCAATTCCTAACGTTTTAGGTGTAGCTGACTTAAGCTTTGTGGGTATCAATGGCGTATTGGCGTATGACAGCTTAGCGCTGTATAACGATGGCTATTACATTTCAACTGATGCCGCATTCCTGGAAAATGGTCGTTTTGGTGACACCTATGAGATCAAAGAAAAGATCAGCACACTGTACGGTATGTTAGATATTAATACAGAAGCGGGTTCTATCCCTGTGACTGGTAATATCGGTGTACAAATTGTGAAGTCTGATCAGGAAGGTTTTGGTTTTAATGCGTCCTCGGGTAGCGACCGTTACACCGATGCTATACCTGTCTCTGGTGGTGCTGATTACACTGATGTGTTACCAAGCATGAACCTGAGTTTTGAAGTCGCAGACAGTCAGTTCATCCGTACTGCTGTGTCCAAAGTAATGAGCCGCCCACGTATGGATGACTTACGTCCAAACAGTCAGGTGACGTTCAACTTCAATGACACCAATATACTGGATGATGATCCGTTAAATAGTGCCTTTGCAGGTAATGCGGGTAACTCTGAGCTGAAGCCGTTAGAGGCAGACCAGTTCGATTTATCTTATGAGAATTACTACCATGACAACGGTTTTATTGCGGCAAGTTTCTTCTATAAAGATCTGAAAAACTGGCACCGTAACATTACTTTAATCAATGATTTCTCTGATTATTATATCCCTGGTTACCACCAGACTTCAGCTCAGGCTACTCCGCCTAATGCACCACCAGCAACCTTCCTGGGTCGTCTGGATATTCGTCAGGACGGTTTAACTGGTTTTGTTCGTGGTTATGAAGTTCAGGCAAGTGTACCTTTTGACATCATTGACGAAGTGTTGGACGGTTTTGGTTTAGTTGCCAGTGCCACCTTTATGGACGGTGAGTTAGATGATGGTGGTCGTGTACCAGGTTTATCAGAGGAGATTTACACTCTGACTGCTTATTATGAGCGCGCTGGTTTCGAAGTTCGTGTTTCTGGTACTAAACGTGACCAGTTTGCGACTGAAACCCGCGGTTTGAGCTTAAGCTTGTCTCCAACTGTCGACCAGGGTAGTGAGCTGTGGGACGCCCAAATCGGTTATGACTTCAGCGAGTCTGGCATAGATGCTTTGGATGGCCTGCGTATTTCATTACAAGGTCAGAACTTAACGGATGAGAAAACCATCCAGAATAACCCTGGTGATTCCCGTCAGATCACTCAGTACCAGAGCTTTGGCCGTAACTTCCTGTTAGGCTTAAACTACAAGTTCTAATACAGGCTGAGCTTGTGTCGGTTCTGTAGCGCAGTCCGACAACTGACAAACTCTGTTTAAGACCCAGCCTCGAAGGCTGGGTCTTTTTTTAGGGAACAGGCATGAATCGAATAAAAAAAGTAGTGATACTGGGTGGTGGCACCGCAGGCTGGCTGAGTGCTGCTTTACTGAAAAAAGTATTAGGTGCTGTGATTGATATCGAGCTGGTTGAGTCCGATGCTATAGCTACGGTAGGAGTTGGGGAAGCTACAATTCCGCCCATCCGTCTGTTAAATCAGGTGTTGGGTATCCATGAAGCCGACTTTCTGCGCGAAACAAAAGCTACAATTAAACTAGCCATTAAGTTTGAAAACTGGCGGGCTCTGGGCGAGAGCTATTATCACAGTTTTGGTGCACCAGGCCGCAGTCTGAGTTTTTGTCATTTTCATCACTTGTGGTTGAGGGCCAGACAACAATTTGGTGATATGACTCCTATCTGGCATTACGATTTAAATTACCTCTGTGCTGAAGAGGGCAAATTTGCCCCTATTACCGCGAAAGACCCGATACTGGAATTGCCTTATGCTTATCATTTTGATGCTGGCTTATATGCAGCTTTCCTGCGGAAGTTTAGCGAACCATTAGGGGTAGTGCGTACCGAAGGTATAGTGGAGCAGGTGACTCAACATCCAAATGGCCATATCAAAAGTTTGTTGCTCAAAGATGGTCGTGAAGTAGAAGGTGATTTATTTATTGATTGTTCAGGTTTCGTTAGTTTGTTACTACAGCGTAAGCTAGGTGTTGGCTATGACGACTGGAGCCACTTCTTACCCTGTGACAGAGCATGGGCTGTACCAACGGCACGCTTTGAACAGACGTTGCCTTATACCAGAGCCATAGCGCATCAAGCTGGCTGGCAGTGGCGAATTCCGCTGCAGCACAGGAATGGCAATGGCATGGTATTTAGCAGCGCTCATTACACAGAGCAGCAAGCTTTGGACCTGCTGCTTGGCAATTTACAGAGCGAAGCGCTGGCTGATCCTAAACTGATTAAATTCAAAACAGGCCGTGCCCGCAAACAGTGGCACCATAATGTGATTGCCGTTGGCCTGGCCAGTGGGTTTCTTGAGCCTCTGGAATCTACCAGCATTCACCTTGTGCAGTCGGGCATAGTGCGGCTGCTGAAAATGTTTCCGCATAACGGCGTAGAACAAGCCACCCAAGCTGAATACAACAAACAATCTGAAGCTGAGTTTGTTTATATCAGAGACTTTTTATTACTGCATTACCATGTCACAGAGCGAACCGACAGTCAGTTTTGGCGTGACATGCGGCAACTGCAGATCCCTGATTCGTTAAAACACAAAATTGAGTTATTTCAGGCCGATGGCAGCATTTTCCGCGAGCAACATGATTTGTTCCATGATGCCTCCTGGCTGCAAGTGATGTTAGGTCAGGGCTTGTTACCCCGCGATTACCATCCTTTGGCAGATAGTTTCTCTGAAACCCAGCTCAAAGAAATGCTCAAAAGCATAAAAACCATTAAACAAGAGCCGCTAGCCAAGTTGTTTTCACATGATGAATTTTTGCGTCGTGTTTGCCCAGCTTCAACAAACTAGTGCAGTTCGCCTGTTCTGATGATGGACCGGCCTGATACAGGATTTTATATGAGATTATTTAGTTTCTGGCTTATTTTTTCTGCCTTGCAGCTGAGTTGTGTAGTTCATGCTGCTACTTATCAGTCTCATCAGTTGCAGGACAATAAGCTGCAGCTTCAAACCGATGAATATAGGGTATCACTGAGTTTTAAAAGTAAAGGCAGTGTCGAAGTTTTATACCAAAAAACTGGTATGAAACAATTGCCGTCTTTCGCATTGGCTTTGCCAGATCAACAGTTGGCAGCTAGCCTGACTGAACAACGTGGATCGCTTGAATTTGCGACCTCAGATCTGAAAGTACGGATTAATAAAGCTCCCTTCCAACTTAGTTATTACCGCGGTGATGAGCTGATACTGGCGGAAGAGCATGGTTTTTTTGCTCATGAAACTCTGCGAGGTTTTCGCTTTAAGTTGCAGCAAGACGAAAAGCTGTTAGGTACAGGTCAGCGTGTGGTGGGCATGGACAGACGTGGTCAGCGTTTGCCTTTGTACAACAAAGCCAGTTATGGCTACACCACTGAAGCACAGCAAATGTATTTTGGTTTGCCTGCTGTGCTGTCGAGTAAAAAATATCTGCTGCTGTTTGATAACAGCGCCAGTGGTTTTGTCGACTTAGGCAAAACAGAAAAAGATGTGTTGCAATTTGAAGCTGTGGCAGGTCGCGCTTCTTACATAGTGATGGCGGCAGCTACTTATCCCGGGTTAATAGAGCAATATGTCACAGTCACAGGCAAACAACCGCT
>NZ_JAIWOI010000324.1 GCF_020217005.1 Rheinheimera sp.
GCCACCGCGTTGGGCTTTTGGTAATTTTGCCTCGCGTTTTGGTTATCACACTGAAGCCGAAACGCGCGCTATAGTGGATAAATTTGCCGTTGAAGATTTCCCGCTGGACGCTGTAGTGCTGGATTTATACTGGTTTGGGCCAGATATTCAGGGCCATATGGGCAACTTAGCCTGGGATAAAAAAGCCTTTCCAAACCCTAAAGGTATGATCAGCGACTTTAAAGCCAAAGGCGTGAATACTGTCCTGATTACAGAACCTTTTGTGTTAAGCACGTCCAGTCGTTGGGATGAAGCGGTCAAGGCCAAGGCTTTAGCCAAAGATTTAGCAGGTAAGCCTAAAACCTTCGATTTTTATTTCGGTCATACGGGTCTGGTGGATGTGTTTTCAAAAGAAGGCAGCCACTGGTTTGAAGGTATTTACAACGAGCTGGCCGACTATGGCGTAGCTGGCTGGTGGGGCGATTTAGGTGAACCTGAAGTACATCCTGCCGATGCTATTCATAGCGTCGGTACTGCCGATGAAATCCATAATGCCTATGGCCATCGTTGGGCTGAATTACTTTACAAAAACCGCTTAGACCAGCAACCAGCACAGCGGCCTATGATTATGATGCGTTCTGGTTTTGCCGGATCACAGCGCTTTGGCATGATCCCCTGGACAGGGGATGTCAGTCGCAGCTGGGACGGTTTAAAACCTCAGGTGGAATTGTCGCTGCAAATGGGTTTGTTAGGTATGGCCTATACCCACTCAGATTTAGGTGGCTTTGCCGGTGGAGAAGTCTTTGATAAAGAAATGTATATCCGCTGGCTGCAGTATGGTGTATTCCAACCTGTGTATCGCCCTCATGCACAGGAGCAAATAGCGCCAGAGCCCGTACTGCATGACCAGGAAACCAAAGATATTCTGCGTGAGTATGTGAAATTACGCTACCGCTTATTCCCCTACAACTACAGTCTGGCTTATCAAAACAGCACCACTGGTATGCCCCTGATGCGGCCGCTGTTTTTTGAAAACGAAGCAGACACCAGCTTAATTGCCAACAAAGACAGTTACTTATGGGGCGATGCCTTTTTAGTGACTCCAGTCACAGCAGCTGGAGTGACCTCTGTATCGGTGCAGTTACCCAAAGGCGTCTGGTTCGATTACTGGACGGATAAAAAATATCAGGGTGGCAATACTATCCAGCAGCCAACAGATTTAACCCGCTTGCCGGTGTTGGTGCGGGCCGGCTCTTTTGTGCCTATGGTGAACGCAGTACAAAGCTTAAAAGACTACAACAGCCGTCAGTTGGAACTGCATTATTACCATGACTCATCAGTAAATACAGCCAAAGGCCAGATGTATGAAGATGATGGTGTATCACCTGATTCGTTAAAAAGTGGCCAGTATGAGTTGCTGACTTTTAGTGCCAAGGCAACAAACGGCCTGATGCTGGAGTTCAACCGCACGGGTTTAGGATACGCCGGTATGCCAAAACAGCGTGAAGTCACCCTGGTTGTGCATCAATGGGCTAAAGCTGCAGCAGTACGGGTCAATGGCAAAACCTTGCAGTGGGTCAGCTCTGAAGCAGAGATGACAGCAGGGACAGCCTGGTTTGATCAAGCGAAGCAGCAAGTAAAGGCGAAATTTAACTGGGATCAGGCCAAAGTGAAGGTGGTACTGCAATGACAACTATTCATCACATAAAGGCAGTGCTGCTAGGGCTGCTCGTAGTGGCTCCTTCGGCTTATGCAGCTCAAATCGAACACCTGGAGCCTGCCTTTTGGTGGGCGGGTATGAAAGAGTCCAAGCTGCAACTGATGGTGCATGCGAGGGATATTCAACAAGCTAAAGTGCAACTGAATTATCCCGGCGTCAAACTCACTGGGCTGCAAAAGGTCGACAACCCCAATTATCTGTTTGTGGATTTGGAGCTAAGCCCTGATGTGAAGCCTGGCAGCTTTGAGTTGGTGTTTACAAAAAATGGCAAAACGATGGCCCGGCATAACTACAGTCTGTTAGCCCGTCAGCCAGGTTCAGCCCAGCGCCAGGGTTTTAGTCAAAAAGATCTGATTTACCTGATTACGCCGGACCGTTTTGTTAATGGCGACAGCTCGAATGATCAAGTCAAAGGATTAGCAGAAGGCTTGAACAGAGCCGCACCTGGTGGTCGGCATGGTGGCGATATTGCCGGTATGCAGCAGGCTTTGCCGTATTTGCAGCAATTGGGAGTGACGCAGATATGGCCTCAACCGCTGACAGAAAATAACAGCCCAGCCTATTCCTACCATGGTTATGCCGCTACCGACCTATATAAAATCGATCCACGTTTTGGCACTAACGGTGACTATAAAAATTTTGTGTCTGAAGCGAACAAGCTGGGGATTGGCGTGATCCAGGACATAGTGGTGAATCACATAGGTTCAAACCATTGGTGGCTTAAGGACTTACCTGAACAAAGCTGGCTGAACTACGACGCCAGTTTCCATCCGACTAACCATGCCCGCACTACGGTGCAGGATCCTTATGCCGCCAAAGTGGATGCCAAAGCTTTTGTCGATGGCTGGTTTGTCGAATCTATGCCGGACTTAAATCAACGTCATCCGCTATTAGCCACTTACTTAATTCAAAACTCGGTCTGGTGGGTGGAATACGCTAATTTATCCGGTATCCGTGAAGATACTTATTCTTATGCGGACAAAGACTTTTTGACGGCCTGGTCAAAGCGGCTGCTGAGTGAGTACCCAAACTTCAATATTGTGGGGGAGGAGTGGAGTGCCAATCCTGTAGTAGTGTCTTACTGGCAAAAAGGCAAACAAAATGCCGATGGCTATCAGTCCTTTACCCCCAGCATGATGGATTTTCCGCTCTATTACGCATTACTGTCTGCGCTGACCGAGGAAGAATCCTGGGACAAAGGCTGGGTGAAACTTTATGAGGCCTTGGGCAATGACGTGATCTATCCAAACCCAACCAATTTAGTGTTATTCGAAGGCAATCATGATACAGCCCGCTTGTTTTCGCTGTTAAATGAAGACAGGGATTTGTATCGGATGGCGATCATCTACTTGCTGACTGCACCACGTATTCCGCAGTTGTACTACGGCACTGAAATTCTGAAACAGAGTCCAAAACAACGTGACGATGGCTTAGTGCGCAGCGATTTCCCTGGCGGCTGGACCGGTGATGCTGTGAATGCTTTTACCGGACAAGGCTTAAGCAAAGCTCAGCTTGAAGCTCTGCAACTGGTGAAAAAGCTGGCGAACTATCGTAAAACTACGAGTGTGCTGCAGCTGGGCAAGATGAAACATTTCAGCCCTGCAGAGGGCGTATACAGCTATGTACGCTATCAGGATAACAGTCAGGTCTGGGTATTTTTTAATAAAAACGCCGAAGCTAAAACTGTAGACTTAAACCGTTACTCAGAGTTAATGCCGGCCCATGCCCGGTTTAAAGATGTGCTGACAGGCCAGCCCATCCAGACTAAAGGTCAATTGCAATTAGCTGGCCGGAGCAGTGTGCTGCTGGAGCTTCAATAGGGTAAAGGTGGGATTTTAAGTAGCTTTAATACTAAATTACGACCGGCCCGCAGCAAAGGATAGCTAAAGCGGGCGCGGCGCGCTGATCTAAACCAACTCAACCAGAGCCTGTTTCGCCAGTTGGGTTCGTTCATGGAAGCCAATAACTGCACCACCTCTGCGCCTTTTAACCAGCGTCCGTCCAGATACAACAGCATAGTTTGATTCAGCACCAAATCCTGCTGCTGTAGTTCTGCCAGTAACAAGGGCTCTTGCTCTGGCAAATCTCTGGCATTGAGTAAAACCAGTTCACCATACTGCTGGCGCAGACGTTGTGCCGCTACATAATTGCGACACAAAGGGCAATCACCATCATAGATCAGTACCAGGTGTCGCATAAGCTGCCTTGTTATTGAAAGCTCTACTGTAACGGAAAATCCAGAGCTTTGGTTCTGTGGCGATAAAATAGCCGCTTTTTGATTGGCGAAACAGCAACACAAGGTTAAACTAGTAAGTAGTTTAATTTCTGGCCGCCAGTCCAGATGGAGTTTGTCATGATTAACAATGTCACCTCGGGTTATATTCCTTCAACCCCTACAGCCAATACTGCTACAACACAGGCTTCAGCCAGTGCTTCTACTTCAAGCAGCACGGCATCGACCAGCAAAAAGGCCGAATTGGAATTTAGCCCGGGACGTAACTCTGCCAAAGATTATTCTGCTGTGCAGCAAAGTCTGGCCAAAGGCAAAGGTGCAGTGGAAAGTGCTCAGGCTGCTACTACTGATATCAAAGACTCTTTGGTGAAGGTGCGTGAAGTGGCCACTAAGCTGGCGGATGATTCCTTAGCCGCGCCGCAACGTGAAAAGTTACAAAAAGAATATGCGTCATTACGTTCTGGTATAGAAAAGTCGCTGGAAAGTGCAAGCTATAAAGGCGCTGATGGTGGCAAAGGCGTCAATTTGCTTACAGATAAAGATGCGACAAAAGTAACCACCAACAGTTATGGCAGCCAATCTGAGCTAAGCAGCAGTAAACTGGATAAAAGCTTAGGTTTACCAGAAAAAATTGGTTCTGCTGCTGATGCAAAAGCCTTGTTAAATGGTAAAGAGGGTAAAACCAGCGCTTTAGCCTCAGCGGAAAAATCTGTAAATGAAAGCTCTGAGCGTTTAGCCAAAGAAGACAAAAAGCTCAAAGCGCAACTGGAAACCGCCACTGCTGTCAGTAAAGCGGCGAGCAGCCTCGAGGCTGAACGCACAGGAGGCCGTAATTCAAGCCGCACTGCACCTGATGAAGAAAGTAGAGCTGCATTATTAAAGCAAGCGGATGAAACCCGTCAGCAACTGAAACAACAAACTTTGGGTTTAGGCAATAAAGATCAAGGCGCGCGCTCTTTGCTGAGCCTGTTCAGTTAAGCCACTCCAATGCGAAATCCGCTGGATATTTATCGTACTACCCGTCTTTTAGCGTCGAACACCAAAGCCCTTGAGGCCCAGGTGTTTCGTCGTGTCTTGTATCAATTAGAGCAGGCACCGCAGGGCTCTGAACTGGAGCAAATTAAGGCTCTGGCGGATCTCAGAGTGCTGTGGTTGACTGTGCTGGGTTTAGTGACAGATCCGGACAATCATCTTCCGTCCACTTTGCAACAGAATTTGCAGCAATTAGCATTAGCCGTGGTTGCTGAGTTGGATTTGCCTGTCGCTGAACAGGACAGAGATTGGCTGGTACAAGTGACCAGCCAAATCGCTGCTGGTCTGGAAGACTGATTTAGTCTGAAGTCGTTAACCATCAACCCGCTCAGACATTTATCCGGTTTGAGTGACCACTAGTCGCAGTCTTTGCCTTTCAACTGGACAATAGCCTCCTTTTCTTTACACTGGATTTGCGTAAAAACCAAATAACTATACCCAAAGTAATTGGAGATGCAGGGAGGCGACAAGGGCATGAGACCCCGGGAGCATAGTAGTGCTATGTGACTAGGGCGAGCGCTTGCAGTCAACAAAGCTGTAGCTTCAAGTGCGAAGGGAATAAAAACCATTCCAGGAAGAAGCATGTTAAAAAAAACAACATTAGCCCTCGCTGTGCTGATGGCTCTGACAGGCTGTGACAACGCCCAAACTCCGACGCAATCCATCGAAACTCCAACCGCAGCGGTAGCTGAAGTTAAGACCTTAACTTCAGGTATTGAAATTGCCAATATGGATACCAGCGTCAAGCCCCAGCAGGATTTTTTCCGTTATGTAAACGGTAACTGGCTGGCAAAAACTGAAATTCCCGCTGATAAAGGCCGCTGGGGTAGTTTTGACGAACTGCGTGAAAATGCCGACAAGCAAGTTCTGGCCATAGTGCAGGAACTGGCTGCTAAAACAGCGGAAACTGGTTCTGATAATCAGAAGATTTCTGACTTTTACCGCTCTTATATGGATACAGCCAAATTAGATACTTTAGGTTTAGAGCCATTAAAAGCCGATTTTGCCAAAGTAGATGCTCTGACCTCCCATGCCGACTTAGCTAAACTATGGGGCGAACTGCAGGCCGATCGGACAGGCACTCCTGTGGTGTTGTATGTTGGCCAGGATCAGAAAGCTTCGGATCAATATATTGCTCAAGCCAATCAGGCTGGTTTAGGTATGCCTGACCGGGACTATTATCTGAACACTGATGAAAAGTCGAAGGAAATTCAGCAAAAATATCAGGCTTATATCAGTAAAGTGGCTGAACTGGCCGGCTGGGCTGAACCTGCAAAAGTGGCTGCTACTGTTTATGCCATTGAAAACAAATTAGCAGAAGCTCAATGGAGCCGGGTGCAAAACCGCGATCGTAATGCAACTTACAATAAACTCAATCTGGCCCAATTGGCAGATACAGCTCCGGGTTTTGATTGGGCGGCTTTATTAAGCGCAGCCAAACTGGCTGGCGTAAAAGAGCTGGTGGTGCGTCAACCCACTTATCTGACTGCTTTTGCCAAACTGCAAGCTGATATCCCTGTTGCAGACTGGCAAACCTACTTAAAATTCCATATGGTTCGTGCCAATAGCCAATTATTGGCTAGCAGCTTTGATCAGGCCAGTTTTGAGTTTTACGGTAAAACCTTGTCAGGCTTAGAAGCGCAGCGTGATCGTGAGAAACGTGCTGTGTCTGCACTGGAAGAGTCTTTAGGTTTTATGTTGGGTAAAATCTATGTGGAACGTCACTTTAAGCCTGAAGCCAAAGAGCGTATGGATCAGCTGATCAAAAACCTGAGAGTTGCCTTTAAACAGGCTATTGATGGTCTGGAGTGGATGAGTCCTGAAACCAAAAAAGCGGCGCAGGAAAAGCTGACTAAGTTTAACGCTAAGATTGGTTACCCGGATGTATGGCGTGACTACAGCTGTCTGGAGATAAAAGCCGATGACTTAATTGGTAATATGCAGCGTAGCAACCAATGCGAATTCGACCGTATGGTGGCCAAATTAGGCAAACCTGTGGATCGTACTGAATGGGGTATGACCCCTCAGACAGTCAACGCTTATTACAGCTCTACCATGAATGAAATTGTTTTCCCTGCCGCTATTTTGCAGCCACCGTTTTTTAATGTGGATGCCGATGATGCGGTGAACTACGGTGCTATAGGTGGCGTGATAGGCCATGAAATTACCCATGGTTTTGACGATCAGGGCCGTCGTTCAGATGGTAACGGCAACTTAACCGATTGGTGGCAGCCAACAGATGCAGAGCAATTTAAAAAACGTGCTCAGCTAATGATTGACCAGTACAGTGCATTCAACCCTATTGATGATTTAAAACTGCAAGGCGCTTTGGGCTTGGGTGAAAACATTGCCGACTTAGGGGGGTTAACTGTAGCTTTTAAAGCCTATCAAAACTCCTTGAATGGCAAACCTGCTGCTGTGATTGATGGCTTTAGTGGTGATCAGCGTTTCTTTATGGGCTGGTCTCAGGTCTGGCGTATCAAGTTCCGTGATGCATCTTTGCGTCAGCAAGTGATCACCGGACCTCACTCACCCGGTATGTACCGTGTGTTGGGGGTGTTATCGAATATGCCTGAGTTTTATCAAACCTTTGACGTCAAACCTGGTGACGGTATGTACCGGGATGAATCGGTTCGGGTCAAAATCTGGTAAGCAATACGGCCCAGATAAAAAGGACGCTCTTTAGCGTCCTTTTTTGCCTTCGTTCTTAGCACTGAAGTGTTATTAACCCTCCTTGAGTCTGATTCACTGGTCGCCTGACTGAAACAACAATTACTTTGGCAGGTTGCTGTATGGCATAGTAGATTTAGACTGTGGTTGAAAGTGGTGCCTGGCCTGACCTGAATACGTATTCATCTTGTTGTACAGCACGTATCGCTGTTCTAATCGGGCACCCTATAAAAGCAAGTGCAGCATAACAAGACTGTCACAGAGATCCCAGGATGCAGGTCAGCAGACCCAAAGCCAAAGTGCTTCACCTGAGATCTAAGCCGTATTTTATTCAAGAGTGGCTGATTAGAGGATTAAAGTCTTTAATACAGCTGCCGGACTCAACAGGACAATGATATGCAACAAAAGCCTAATCTCAGTTTCTGGCAGATCTGGAACATGTGTTTTGGATTCCTTGGCATCCAGTTTGGTTTTGCTTTGCAAAACGGTAACGTCAGCCGGATTTTCCAGACCTTGGGTGCCAGCATAGATGAAATCCCTATTTTGTGGATAGCTGCACCTTTAACAGGGTTGCTGGTTCAGCCCTTAATTGGTCACTTCAGTGATAAAACCTGGACCAAGCTGGGCCGCCGCAGGCCGTTTTTTCTTTATGGCGCTATAGTCACTACGCTTGCTTTGTTTTTTATGCCAAATTCCCCAGGCTTATGGATAGCAGCCGGTATGTTGTGGATTCTAGACGCTGCTATCAACGTCACTATGGAGCCATTCCGTGCATTTGTCGGCGATAATTTAAACGCCAAACAGCGGCCTATGGGCTTTTCAATGCAAAGTTTCTTTATTGGCGTGGGCGCTGTGATCGCTTCTGCTTTGCCCTGGATCCTGACGAACTGGTTTAATGTCGCTAATACGGCGCCTGAAGGTCAGATCCCTGATTCGGTTAAATATTCCTTTTACACCGGTGGTGCCGTGTTACTCCTGGCTGTGCTTTGGACAGTGATCCGTAGCAAAGAATACAGCCCGGCTGAACTGGCAGAGTATGAAAAAGCGGAAATGGCAGAGCCACATCATCAGGCACCGGCTATGCAGCCTGCAGGTTCGGGTAAAACCTACTTTCATCGTGGCTGGGCTTTTGTGCTGGTTGGTATTATTTGTCTGACGGTTGTGTACAACTGGGACATGGATAAGCAGTTGTATATTTTGGGTGGTGGCCTGGCTGCTTTTGGTTTGTTGCAATGGCTGACCAGCTGGTATAAAACCAAAGAAAACTACACTATGCTGGTGCAAATCATCGACGATTTGTACAGTATGCCTATTACCATGAGGCGCTTAGCTGTAGTGCAGTTTTTCTCCTGGTTTGCGTTGTTTTCCTTATGGATTTACACCACTGCAGCCGTGACAGCGACTCATTATGGCAGCAGCGATACCACCTCAGCGGCCTACAACGAAGGCGCGGATTGGGTAGGTATTCTGTTTGCTATTTACAACGGCTTTGCCGCTATTGCCGCTTTATTAATTCCAATTATGGTGCGTAAGTCCAGCATTCAACTGACCCATAGTTTTAATCTGGTTTGCGGTGCTTTTGGTTTATTTGGTTTTATGTGGATTGAAGACCCGCTGATGTTGTGGATCCCAATGATAGGTATAGGCATGGCATGGGCGTCGATTTTATCCCTGCCTTATGCGTTATTAGCCGACAGCCTGCCGGCTAATAAAATGGGGGTCTATATGGGGATATTTAATATCTTTATCGTGTTACCACAGTTGCTGGCTGCCAGTATTTTGGGCTCCCTGGTCAACCATCTGTTTGAGAAACAAGCTATTTATGCCTTGGTTATAGGTGGGGTCAGCTGGATTATTGCAGCCTTGTATGTGCTCAGAGTAAAAACCCGCCGTCTGGCTTCGAAATAATCAGCCCCTTGAGAGTTCTCCCGCTTCTGGCCATGTTTCGCGATGGACAGGCCAGAAGCACCTATCTCTTATTCTCTTTTTAGTTTTTCTGCCATCTGAATTGCGCCCAAAGCTGACGCTGTTTATCAGTCATAAAACTCCAGGCTAAAATCCGGCTTTGCTTATTGCCCTGATGCATCTCAAGTAACTGCTGTTCTGCG
The DNA here is from genome assembly GCF_020217005.1 of Rheinheimera sp. Taxonomy (GTDB): domain Bacteria; phylum Pseudomonadota; class Gammaproteobacteria; order Enterobacterales; family Alteromonadaceae; genus Pararheinheimera. Next base: position 9,743 of record NZ_JAIWOI010000324.1, read on the forward strand.
CCCAATGCCGTCAGTTGCTGCTGCAGTGCTGGCAGGTTCTGTTGTTTTGACACCAGGCTACTAAACCACAAGACTTGCGAGCCGTAACTCTGGCTCTGTTCTATCATCAGCCGGATAAAGGTGGCTTCTCCGCCATCACACCAGAGTTCATGCGAACGGCCAGCAAAGTTTAATTCGGCACTGTTAAGCCCAAGATTACGGGCTTTACGTTGACTGCCTGCTATGGCCTGTTCAGCCGAGGTGTGAAAAGGGGGGTTGCACAAGGTCAGATCAAATAGGTCACCGGCTTGAATAATGCCGTGAAAAATATGGGCCGGGTTTTGCTGTGACCTTAAGGCTATTCTATGCTGCAGCTGATTCTGTTCAATTAACAGCTCAGCGGCCGCCAGAGCTTGCGGATCAAGCTCTGCAGCCGTGACTTTCCAGCCATATTCAGCCTGCGCCAACAAGGGATAGATCAGGTTCGCGCCACAACCTATGTCCAGAAGTTGCACTTTAGCACCTGTGGGTACTTTGTGTTTGTTCAGCCTGGCTAACAGATCTGCCAAGTAATGCAGATAGTCCGCCCGACCCGGTACAGCGGGGCATAAAAAACCATCTGGCAACTGCCAGTGTTCGACTGAGTACAGCTGTTTTAACAATGCCTGATTCAGGGTTTTGACCGCATCAGGGTTTGCAAAGTCTATGGAAGGGGTGCCGTAGCCATTGTCGCGGACAAAAGCAGCTAAAGCAGGAACCGCCGCACAGAGGGCGGCGAAATCATAAGGCTGCAGATGCTTGTTGCGTGGATGCAGAGTTTTACCGGGTGTATTCATCGCTGGGGGACCAGGGCGGCAGCTTAAAGCTCTGCGGCACCACAAGATTGACGGATAATAATTTTAGGCTGAATTTCGGTCAGTTCCACTGGCTGATGGTTAATCAGTTTTAACAAATTGACCACCAACATTTCTCCCGCTAAAGAGGTATTCTGTTGAATAGTGGTTAAAGCCGGCGAGGAAAATGAGGCCACCGGGATATCGTCAAAACCAACAACTGCTACATCTTCCGGCACCTTGAGGCCTTTTTTCTGTAAAGCGCGGATAGCGCCTATAGCTATCAGATCGCTGGCACAAAATAAGGCATCAAAGCTTTTGCCCTGTGCATGTAATTCATTAATCGCATCAAAGCCAGCCTGTTCTGTGGAGATAGCGTCAAGTTGCGCCACTGTATCTCCGGCTATACCAGCTTGTTCCAGTGCGTGCACCATACCCTGATAACGAGCCAAAAACTCAGGACTGTGATCCGAAGCATTGCCAATAAAAGCAAAACGTTTTCGCCCTTGTGCTAATAAATGTTGACCAGCAAGTTTTCCCCCTTGCAGATTATTGCTGCGAATAGTGAATTCAGGATGGCCATGCACTTCAGCACCCCAACAAACAAAGTGGGTCTGCTGAGCTAGCAGCGTATTGAGTTTTTCTTCGTAGTCTTTGTAGTCGCCGTACCCCAATAAAATAATACCGTCGGCTTTTTTGCTGTCTTCATAGTCGGCATGCCAGTCGTTGCTTAATTGCTGGAAAGAGACCAATAAGTCGTGGCCACGTTGGCTGCAAGCCCGGGTGATACTACCAAGCATTGCGAGGAAAAATGGATTAATCTGGGATTCGTCTACAGTAGGGTCTTCAAACAGCAATAAGGCCAAAGTACCAGTCGTCTGTTTGCGCAAATTACTGGCATTTTTATCGACCTTGTAATTGAGCTGCTTGGCAATAGCGAAAATTTTATCTTTGGTTTCCTGATTAACAGCCGGGCTGTCACGCAATGCACGTGAAACTGTGGATTGCGATACGCCGGCCAGGTAGGCGATATCAAAAGAGGTCGCTTTTCCTTTCATTGGTGTCATCGGGGCTATTCCTGGCTGATCTGTTGACTTCATATACCCTTCTTACTTGAAGCTGCAGCTGCGTTGACTGCGCTCTATAGCCCCAATCACATAGAATGACTATGCTCTTGGGGTCTCTATCTCTTGT
>NZ_JAIWOI010000325.1 GCF_020217005.1 Rheinheimera sp.
AGCGCTTTTAGCCCCGCCCGAAGGGAGTCGCTGGGCGATTGCACTGCGGTGTTAGCCTGTCTCACAAGGTAGTCGACATTGCTTCGCCAGGCTGCCTTGCATTGCAAGCGCCCAGCGGCTCTGAAACTCGCATCTTGAGGTCACTTGGGTATATGTTTAACTTTTTTGCTGCATTTGTTGGTTTTATAACCAGCTTACTCTTGATTCTGAACGGCTTTAGGCGCATAACCTAAGGCCGTATGACCTGCAAGAAATCAGAGTATGACAACAAGTATCCAATGGGCAGAATTAGCCCAAGCTGCGAAGGCAGCATCCGAACAAGCCTATGCGCCTTACAGTAAATTCCCGGTTGGTGTCGCAGTTCAGGCCAAAAGCGGCAAAATCTATTCTGGCTGCAATGTTGAAAACGCTTCTTATGGTGGCACTATTTGCGCTGAGCGTAATGCCATAGCCGCTGCAGTTGTCGCTGGTGAGCGCGAGTTTGTTGGCCTGATGGTGTACACCCCACAAGAGCAACTGACGCCACCTTGTGGTATCTGTCGCCAGGTGATTGCTGAATTTTTTACGCCCGACAGCCCGGTGCGTAGCTGCAATCACTTAGCGCAACAACAGGAATGGACGCTGGAGCAATTACTGCCGAGTGCCTTCACACCGTTGTTTCTGGCGAACAGTAAAAAATTCTGAGTCTGGAGTCCAAGATGTTATTACCTCAGGAAATTATCAAACAAAAACGTAATGGCGGTGCCTTAACAGAAGCTGCGATAGCTCAATTTGTCCGTGGTTTGACGGACCAAAGTTTCAGTGAAGGCCAGACTGCAGCTCTGGCTATGGCGATTTATCTGAATGGCATGAGCACAGCTGAGACTGTAGCTCTTACCCGCGCTATGCAGCATTCTGGTGCTGTGATGAACTGGGCGGATATGCTTGATGGCCCTGTGGTTGATAAGCACAGTACAGGTGGCGTCGGAGATAAAGTCAGCTTAATGCTGGCTCCCATGATAGCGGCTTGTGGTGCTTACGTACCTATGATTGCAGGGCGGGGTTTAGGCCATACAGGCGGCACAATCGACAAGCTGGAGGCTATTCCAGGTTATCAGTGCCAGCAGCCTTTAGACAAAATCCAACAACTGGTGAAACAACAAGGCTGCGTTATCGTCTCACAAAGTGGTGAATTGGCTCCGGCCGACCGGCGTTTATATCTAATCCGCGACGTCACAGCTACAGTGGAATCCATTCCTCTGATTACCGCCTCTATTTTGTCGAAAAAGCTGGCCGCAGGCCTGCAGGCTTTGACTATGGATGTGAAAATTGGCTCAGGCGCCATTATGAAAAATGTCGCAGACGCTTCAGCTTTAGCGAAGAGTATTGTCAACACCGCCAAAGGGGCTGGTGTACCGACCCAGGCTTTATTGACTGACATGAATCAGACGTTGGGCACAACAGCAGGCAACGCCCTGGAAATACTGGAAACGCTGGACTATTTAACAGGAAAATACCGCGAGTCGCGCTTGCATCAGGTAACTTTAGAGTTAGGTGCCAGCATGTTGCAATTGGGTGGCTTATTCCAGGATAAAGCCAGTGCTATTGTAGCCTTAGAGCAAAGTTTAACCAGCGGTAAAGCCGCTGAGATTTTCAGTAAAATGGTGGCGGCTCAAGGTGGCCCAGCGGACTTACTAGAGAAACCAGAACTCTATCTGGCCAGAGCCAAAGTAGTGTTGGATATCAAAGCACCTGTTGCTGGTTATCTGAATAAAGCCGATACCACTGCTGTGGGTATGGCTGTGGTGCGTTTAGGTGGTGGTCGTGCCCATCCTGATCAGGTGATTAATATGGCCGTAGGTTTTAGTGATATCAAAGCTTTAGGTGCCAAAGTGGCTGCTGGCGATGTGCTGGCCAGAGTGCATGCGGATACGACAGAAGCTGCAGAGCATGCCAGAGCTGAGTATCTGGCCGCTTTAAGTATTGAACCTGCTGCAGGGGTAATTGATCCTATTATTCACTTAGTGATTGATTAACCTTTAAAAGCGCAAGCAAAAGCCCAGACAAGGGGCTTTTGCTTGCGACGAACGACCTTGTCGCTGATCACGTCATTTGTTACTGTACTGCCTTCTTTGCACGGAGGCGGGATGAAGAAGTTAAGTGCTTGTATTTTACTGATCTTATTGGCGTTCGACCTTTCTGCTCAACCTGTGATGCAGTGGTATACCAGCCATTGGCCCCCTTACCGGATCAGTGAAGGGCCATACGCCGGGCAAGGCTCCTTTGATTTAATGTTGAGTCAGCTTGTCAGTGCGTTACCTCAATATAAACATCAGATCAACCAAATCCATCTGGCCCGCATCGTCAAAGTATCTGCGACCAGTAGCGAAGACCATTGCACCTTTGGTCTGCGTTACACACCAGAGCGCGACAAAAGGACATATTTTTCTCAGCCAGCTGGTATGTTGCCTAATCTGGCCATTAATAGCCTGCAACAAAACGACAGATTGAGCACATTTTCTCCCGATCAGGCTATTCAGATGAATCAGCTGGTGAAAGATCCTGATCTGCTGGGACTGATTGAAAATGACAGAGCCTATCCGGCTGCAATTGCCGCACAGATCAATAAAGAAGGCAGTAATCTGGGCGGGAGTTCAATGAGTACGCTGAATCCTGCTCAGTTACTGGCGGCAAAGCGGGTGGATTATGTAGTAGATTATCCAAACCGTTTGAGGTATTTCAGCATTGAAGCTGGTCAGGACGTCAAGCTTGAATTTAGGCCCATAGCGGAAATTCCAAGCTATTCCTATACCTATGTCAGTTGTTCTAAAACAGGTACAGGAAAACGCTGGATCTCAGATATTGATAAAGCGTTGAATAAATTAAAGCTTCAACCTGAATACAAAAGAGCTATGTATCGTTGGTTCTCCGAGCAGGAGCAACAATTGCTGGAGCCACATTATGACGGATTCCAGCATAACAGGCTTTTTGTACCTGAACAGGCTGAAACCCGCTTTAGTGACCTGTAGCCTTTAGTGCAGCTTGAGCCTTGGTCTGATGATTTTGTTGATTTTACCTATCACCGAAATGACCAGCGTCCGGAACCAGCCGTGTAACGCCACCTGGTGCATACGGTATAAAGATATATAAGCCAGACGGGCAATACGGCCTTCAATCATCATAGCACCACCGACCAGATTACCCATTAGATTACCTACGGTGCCAAAACGGCTTAAGGAAATCAAAGAGCCGTGATCCTTGTACTTGTAATCCAGTTGAGCTTTGCCTGACAAAGCGGCAGCAAGATTTTTCGCAACATGGCTGGCCATCTGGTGGGCTGACTGAGCTCGTGGTGGCACCCATTTATTGTCAGGCAGTGGACATCCTGCACAGTCACCTATAACATAAATCTGGCTGTCTACACTGCTTTGCAGCGTAGGTAGAACCATCAACTGATTGATTCTATTTGTTTCTAAACCATCCAGTTCTTTTAAGAAATCCGGCGCTTTAATGCCAGCGGCCCACACCATCAGTTCAGCCTGCAAATGCTCATCACCCAATTGCAATCCGTCTTCGTCTGCCGCTGTAACTTTGGTGTTCACTCTTACGTCTACGCCTAACTTTAATAATTCCTTATGGGCGGCGGCGGCAATACGTTCAGGTAAGGCGGGCAGGATACGTGGACCAGCTTCAATCACGGAGATTTTCAGGCGGTCACGTTTCATATCGTCAAAACCGTATGAATTCAGTTCTGCGGCGGCGTGATGCAATTCCGCTGCTAGTTCAACACCTGTTGCTCCGGCGCCCACTATAGCGATATTCAGATTTTCCTTGGGGTGCAAAGGTGAATTGAGTTTTAAATAGGCCTCGAGCAGACGGCGGTGAAAACGGTTGGCCTGAGCCGGGCTGTCGAGGAAAATACAATGCTCCTGCACGCCGGGCGTATTAAAGTGATTGGAAATACTACCAATAGCCAACACCAGATAATCATAAGGGATATGGCGTTCTTCCAGGACAATGTCACCGCTTTCATCCAGCACAGGGGCGAGCGTCACCTGACGCTGAGTTCTGTTCAGCCCGGTAAAAGTACCGAGTTGGAAATCGAAGCCGTGGGCCTTGGCATGGGCACGATAAGTTACCTGATCAATATCAACATCCAAAGTGCCTGTCGCTACTTCATGCAATAAAGGTTTCCAGATATGAGTAGGATTTCTGTCAATCAGGGTAATGGCCGCTTTGCCTTTACGGCCAAATTTATTACCCAGGCGGGTTGCCAGCTCCAGTCCACCGGCACCACCACCTATGACTACGATCTGTGGGGTTGTCATCTGCTTTTTCTCACATAAAAAAAACCGGCTACTAGGCCGGTTTTGGGGGGTTAACTATTTTTTTGCCGTTTCATGGCTTCGAAAAACTCGTCGTTGGTTTTAGTCATCGACAGTTTATCGATCAGGAATTCCATGCAGTCCGTTTCATCCATTGGATTAAGGATTTTGCGCAGGATCCACATTTTTTGTAATTCTTCTGAGGAGGCCAGCAGTTCTTCACGACGGGTGCCTGAACGGTTGAAATCAATGGCTGGGAAGACACGACGCTCCGCAATTTTGCGTGACAGGTGCAATTCCATATTACCTGTACCTTTAAATTCCTCGTAAATGACTTCGTCCATCTTCGAACCCGTATCAACCAGAGCTGTGGCGATAATGGTTAAGCTACCACCTTCTTCCACGTTCCGGGCTGCACCAAAAAAGCGCTTTGGTTTGTGTAAAGCGTTAGCGTCCACACCGCCTGTTAATACTTTGCCTGAGCTTGGGATCACTGTGTTGTAAGCGCGGGCTAAACGGGTAATAGAGTCGAGTAAAATAATGACGTCTTTTTTGTGTTCAACTAAACGTTTGGCTTTTTCGATCACCATTTCAGCCACCTGAACGTGACGGCTGGCTGGCTCGTCGAAGGTAGAAGCTACTACTTCGCCTTTCACCAGACGTTGCATCTCTGTCACTTCTTCCGGACGTTCGTCAATCAGCAACACCATCAACACACATTCAGGGTGGTTGGCAGCGATAGATTGAGCAATGTTCTGCAGCAGTATAGTTTTACCAGCTTTAGGAGGTGCCACAATCAAACCACGCTGACCGCGACCAATAGGAGAAGCCAGGTCTAATACACGGGCTGTGATGTCTTCTTTACTGCCATTGCCACGTTCCATACGTAAACGGGAATTGGCATGTAAAGGGGTTAAGTTTTCAAACAGAATTTTGTTACGGGCTTGCTCTGGGCGACCGAAGTTGACTTCGTTCACTTTTAACAGTGCAAAATAACGCTCACCTTCTTTTGGTGGGCGAATCAAACCCGAAATAGTGTCACCAGTACGCAGGTTAAAGCGTCTGATTTGGCTTGGGGAGACGTAAATATCGTCCGGGCCAGCCAAATAGGAGCTGTCAGAAGAACGTAGGAAACCGAAGCCATCGGTCAGGATTTCAACAACGCCGTCACCAAAAATCTCTTCACCATTTTTGGCGTGTGATTTTAAGATAGCGAAAATAATGTCTTGCTTACGTAAGCGGGCCATGTTTTCCAGGCCCATAGACTCGGCTAAATCAACCAGCTCGTTAATCGGCTTCAGTTTTAGTTCGGTTAAATGCATATGATGGGTTCTTGTTGGTCAAACAGAATTAAATTGCTTGCCGCTGATTAAAAGGAAGTAGGCTTAGGTTTAGTCAACGGAAAAGCGTGGTTACAGGGATTTGTTGCTGCGTTACACATTAGCAGGATAATTTTCAGTCGTCCAGCCGTAAAAAAAGAAATGGCGCATTTTTATGCGCCATTTTTTCAATCAATTAGATATTGCTGTCTAAGAACTCTTTTAACTGAGTCTTGGACAAGGCGCCAACTTTAGTGGCTGCAACCTGACCGTTTTTGAACAACAGTAAAGTTGGAATACCACGAATACCAAATTTTGGTGGAGTGCCCGGGTTGTGGTCGATGTTGACCTTGGCCACTGTCACTTTACCTGCGTATTCCTGTGCTACTTCGTTGAGGATAGGTGCAATCATTTTGCACGGACCACACCACTCAGCCCAAAAATCGACCAGGACAGGGGCAGCAGCTTTTAACACGTCGGCTTCGAAGCTGTCGTCTGACACCTGCAGAATATGTTCACTCATTGTATTCTCCGTTATTGCTGGGCAGTAGTGTAACTGCAAAAAAATAATGTCAATTCTATCTGGACTGTTTCTTATTGCAAGCGTAACGGTTATGCTTAGCGCGTATGAATAAAACACACTTAACTCAGCATAAATTTGCCGATTTCGCATTGGCTCCACAGGTTCTTGCCGCTTTGTCCGCGCAAGGTTATGACCATTGTACCCCAATCCAGGCTCAATGTTTGCCTCTTGCGTTAGCTGGCAAAGACATTGCGGGCCAGGCACAAACAGGTACAGGTAAAACTCTTGCCTTTCTGACGGCAACTTTCCATCATTTGTTAACCCATGAGCCAAAGGCTAAAGGGCAACCTCGTGCCATCATTATGGCTCCTACGCGCGAACTGGCTGTTCAGATCCATCATGACGCTCAGGCTCTGGCCAAAACATCGGGCTTAAAGCTTGCTCTGATTTATGGGGGCGAGGGTTATGATTCTCAACGCCAATTGCTGGAACAAGGCGCAGATATTTTAATTGGTACCACTGGCCGTTTAATTGATTACTTAAAACAAGGCCTGTACGACCTGTCACAAATTCAGGTGGTGGTGCTGGATGAAGCCGACCGTATGTTCGATTTAGGCTTTATCAAAGATATCCGTTTTATGTTCCGTCGTATGCCTCCTGTGACTGAACGTTTGAGCTTATTATTCTCTGCCACTTTGTCCTACAAGGTGCAGGAACTGGCCTTTGAGCAGATGAACCAGCCCGTGCATATTCATGTGGCGCCTGAACAAATGACCGGATCACGTATTTCTGAAGAATTGTTTTATCCGTCAGACGAACACAAAATGAAGTTGTTGCTGACGCTGATGGAAGAAGAATGGCCGGATAAAGCCATAGTTTTTGCCAACACCAAACACTGCTGTGAAGATATTCACGCCTGGTTGGAAGCCGATGGCCATCGTGTCGGTTTACTGACAGGCGACGTGATCCAGAAAAAACGTTTACGTATTCTGGAGGATTTCACCAGTGGTAAACTGGATATTCTGGTGGCGACAGATGTTGCAGCCCGTGGTTTACATATCCCTATGGTCAGTCATGTTTTTAACTATGACCTACCAGATGATTGTGAAGACTATGTACACCGTATTGGCCGTACTGGCCGTGCCGGTGAAAGTGGTAAAGCCATCAGTTTTGCCTGTGAGCGTTATGCGTTAAACCTGACGGCTATCGAAGACTATATCCGTCATGCTATCCCTGTTACTCAATACGATACTTCTGCGTTGCTGGAAGATTTGACTGTGCCCAAACCAAGGGTCAGACGTCGTCCGGGTCAGGCACGTAGCGGTGGACGACCTAATCAGAATGGGCCAAGAAACCCACGTAGCCGCCCGCGTTAAGTCTATGGACGGCGCGGCTAAACCGACACAGCATAATGATATTTATGCTGTGATCGATCTCGGCTCCAATAGCTTTCATATGTTAATGGTGAAAGTGGTTGGCGGCAGCGTTCAGGTCATTGGCCGGGTCAAGCGTAAAGTGCGTTTGGCCGCCGGTTTAAACGATAGTTTAGTACTCAGTAAACAAGCCATGACCCGGGGTTGGGAATGCCTGGCCTTGTTTGCTGAACGCCTGCAAGATATTCCCTCAGAAAATATTCGCATCGTAGGTACTGCTACGCTGCGATTAGCTCGTAATGTCAAAACCTTTCTGGTTGAAGCTGAGGCTATTTTAGGTCAGCCGATAAAAGTTATTTCCGGTGAAGACGAAGCCCGTATTATTTACTTAGGTGTGGCTCATACCTCGAATTGTGATTCGAACCGTCTGGTGATCGACATAGGCGGCGCTTCCACCGAAATAGTGGTAGGTCAGGGCTTCCAGCCGATTTTGTTGTCGAGCCTGAATATGGGCTGCGTGACTTTTCTGGAACGTTATTTTGAAAATAACGAATTAAGTGAAACCAACTTTAATGCCGCTATTGCTGCAGCTGAACATGAAATTCTTACCATCAGCGATCAGTACCTGCAACAGGGCTGGCAAAATGCTGTAGGCGCATCCGGCACAGTGCAGGCCATGCAGGAGATTTTAGTAGGTCAGGGCAAAGATGAAGTTATTACGTTGCCGCGACTTGAAGCTATTATGCAGCAGGCTTTGGCTTGTGGTCATATGGACCAGTTAAACTTACCCGGCTTAGCTCAGGAACGTAAACAGGTATTCCCTTCTGGTTTAGCTATCTTAATAGCCCTGTTCCGTGTGCTGAATATCAGCGGCATGACCTTATCCGGTGGTGCTTTACGCGAAGGCGTGCTTTACAGTATGTTGCCGCAGTTGCAGCACCAGGATGTGCGTGCCCGCACTATGCAAAGTATGATGGTGCGCTATTACATCGACCAGCAGCATGCGGAGCGTGTCGCCGACATGGCTGCTACCTTAGCCAATCAGCTGCATCAGCAATGGAATTTATCCAGTTTTGAAGGTTTGGCCATGTTGCGCTCAGGCGCTTTGCTGCATGAGCTGGGCTTGTTGATTGAATACAAAAACCATCACCACCATGGGGCTTACATTATCAGTCATGCTGAGCTGCCAGGTTTTACCCGGGCGCAACAACAACTGCTGATGGCGCTGGTCTATAACCACAGGGCTGATATCAATAAAGAAATTCTGTCCAGACAAACCATGACCTCAGTGTTATTGGCGGTGCGGTTAACGCGCCTATTACGACTTTCTGTGATTTTGTCGATGCGCCGTCGGCATGAAGTATTACCAGAAGTACAGATCACAGCTCAAGCTGAGGCTTTGACATTGACCCTGCCTGCAGGCTGGTTGGATCATCACCCACTGATGCGGGCTGAACTTGAACAGGAAGTGGTGTACCAACAACAAGCGGGCTGGCAGCTAAGTATTGAATAAAATGGGGTCAGATCACATTAGTTACGCATAACTAATGTGATCTGACCCCATTTTTATGACCCCATTTTTAGATTTTATTACTTCAACCAAATGGCCGCTTTTTTCGCAAAGTAAGTCAGGATGCCATCGGCGCCAGCGCGTTTAAAGGCCAACAGTGACTCCATCACTATAGCTTCCTCTGCTAGCCAGCCGTTCTGAATTGCCGCCATATGCATAGCGTATTCGCCACTGACCTGATAAGCAAAAGTAGGCACTCCAAATTCATCTTTAACACGACGGACAATATCCAGATAAGGCATGCCTGGTTTTACCATCACCATGTCAGCACCTTCTTCTAAATCCAGAGCTACTTCACGTAAAGCTTCGTTGCTGTTGGCTGGATCCATCTGATAGGACTTTTTATTGCCGCCTTTTAAGTTGCCGGCTGAGCCTACTGCATCGCGGAATGGACCGTAATAGGCTGAAGCATATTTAGCAGAGTAAGCCATGATTTTGGTGTTTACATAACCTTCAGCTTCAAGCGCTGAACGAATGGCACCAATACGACCATCCATCATGTCAGATGGTGCCACTATGTCAGCGCCGGCTTCAGCATGAGACAAAGCCTGCTTCACCAGAATATCTGTAGTGATGTCGTTCAGCACATAACCGTCGTCATCAATAATGCCGTCCTGACCATGGGTAGTGAAAGGATCAAGGGCCACATCAGTGATCACGCCTAGTTCAGGCACATGTTGTTTTAACATCCGTACAGCCCGTTGTGCTAAGGCGTCAGGGTTGTAAGCTTCTTCAGCTAAAAGAGATTTTTTCTCGGCTGCTGTGACTGGAAAAATGGCGATGGCAGGAATGCCTAAAGCAGCCAATTCTTTTGCCTCTGTAAGCAATAAATCCAGCGATAAGCGCTCTATACCCGGCATAGAAGGAATCGCCTGACGCTGATTTTCACCTTCAACAATAAACATTGGATA
>NZ_JAIWOI010000326.1 GCF_020217005.1 Rheinheimera sp.
AATTAAGTCGTCTACTGTGACACGGTTTTCGGCCATTAAACGACGGCTAAAGTCTGACTGACGCATACGGCGTAAGCGGCTGGCAGGGAAGTATTCGTTAAACTGACTCATCTGGAGTCTCCTTGATTGAGATCTCTGACTCAAGACTACAAACAACCCTATTCCGACCCTCATTTTTGGCCTGATAAAGGGCGATGTCTGCGGCTTGAATATAATCCGAACTGATGCTGCTAATTTCAGCGACAGCTGCATAACAACCTATGCTAGCGCTGATGGATAACTGCAGCTCTTCATGCTGTACGGGCGATGCATTGAGGCAAAGGCGAAGTTGCTCTGCCAGCACCATAGCTCCTTCGGTGTCTGTATTTGGCAGAATAATGGCAAACTCTTCACCACCATAACGACAGAGGTAATCTGTACTACGTTTTAATTCTTGCTGCAGGCGATGGGCGACTTCTTTGATGACCAAATCACCAACAAGGTGACCATAATTGTCATTGATGGATTTAAAGTGGTCGATGTCGATCATCAACAAACCTAAAGTACTGCGCTCGCGTCGACTACGTTTTATTTCAGCATTAATTTTCTGGTCAAAAAAAGCTCTGTTGCGCACGCCAGTCAAGGCGTCTCTGGTATTTTGCTGTTCCAGAAGTTTGTTTTTATCTGCTAATTCAGTCAGGGTGATTTGCAATTCAAGGGTGCGCTGCTGAATGCTGTCTTCCAGCTGATCCGCTACGTTCTGTTGCCATTTCCTTTGTTGCAGATAAAACAACAACCAAGCCAACAAGCTGCTTAGAATGGCTCCAATAGCGATACCAAAAAGCAGCACAGGCCACTGTAGCAACACTCTGTCAATCAACATGCTTTAAGTCCTGTGGCAAATTAAACACCCTGTAGCTATTTTGCATGCTGATTTGCTGGATCTTATCAACAGATTCTCCAGTTAATCTTGCTATACACTGTGCTATTTCAGCCAGATACATGGGTTCATTGCGTCTGCTTTTTGGTTTTTGCTGCAGTGTCCGGGGTAAAAGATAAGGGGCGTCTGTTTCAATCAACAATCTGTCCATCGGCAAATAATTCAGTGCCTCGACCAGCTGATCATGGCGTCTCTCATCACACAGCCATCCTGTAATACCTATGTATAAACCGAGCTCCAGGTAGGCCCGCATCTGGCGTAGATCACCAGTAAAACAGTGCGCTACTCCCTGCTGGATCTGATACTGCTTTAGCAAAGACAACTGAGTATCAAAGGCGTCACGCTCATGCAAATATACCGCCTTATTGGCTTTTTTTGCCAGCTGCAGCTGTAGTTCAAACACCTCTATCTGGCGGTCGCGAGGCGAAAAATCCCGATTAAAATCTAATCCACATTCTCCAACCGCGACCACTTTATGATGTGTCAGCATCAATTCCAGCTGCTGCAAATCTTCAGGGGTGAACTGGGCAGCATAATGCGGGTGTACCCCAGCTGTGCAAAAAAAGTTGGGTTCCAGTTCAGATTCAAGCTGATTTTTTCTGGTTTCGTCGATATCAGTGCTGATTAGCAGCATAGCGTGCACGCCAGCAGCCCAAGCTCTGTCGATAACCTCCTGGCGATCCAGGTCAAACTGAGCGTTCAGAAGGTTGACTCCGATATCAAACACCAGGATTAATCCTGTAACCTGGCGACCTTGGTTTGGCGTTCTGACCCTTTTCTGGTTAACAGAAATGAATTGAACATTCCTCTAATGATCGTCACTTCTTCACCTTTACGCAGTAAAAAGCCGTCACTGGAGATCTGGCGCCATTTTTGACCATTGTCCAGAGTCACAGTCCATAAACCACGTTTTGACTGTTCAATGGACGCTACAGTTGCGGTGAGGCTGCTCGCAAGATCTTTGACCGTTTCTTTGTGCTCTATGCCGAAGTTGTCAGTATTGGTCTCAGCAATTACCTGGTTATTTGTAGTTGGTGCTCTCTCCAGGCTTTGTTGCTCTTCTGTCGTAACAACAGCAGAACTAAAGGTTTTAGTGCCAATTTTGTCATAGCAGGTCAAACGTTGCAGATCATTTTGCACTGCACGACACTGTGACAGTTGGTCAGACAATTCTGCAGCATTGGCCGATCCGGCCCAAAGGGTCAAGACTAAAATACCGACTTTACTTCTCATAATTATTTTCCTTACTGAATCTCTGTTTGTTCTGACTCGGCCTGAACATAAAAACGGCTAAGCCAAATACCCAATTCATACAACAAGCACATGGGGACAGCCAGTAATATCTGAGACAATACATCTGGTGGTGTCAGTAACATGCCAATAATAAACGCAAACACTACAAAATAAGGGCGCTTTTCCACCAGTTGCTGACGGCTTACTGCACCTGTCCATACTAATAACAATACAGCGACCGGAATTTCAAAAGATAAACCAAAAGCGAAAAAAAGTTTTAACACAAAATCGAGATAGCTACTGATGTCAGTTGCTATAGTCACACCTTCTGGCGCCACACTGGTAAAAAAACCAAAGACTATTGGGAACACAATGTAATACGCAAAAGCTATACCGCAGTAGAACAACACTGTACTGGACACAATAAGTGGCGCGACCAGATGTTTTTCTTTTTGATACAAAGCGGGGGCTACGAACAACCAGATTTGCCACAGCATGTAAGGGACTGTAAGGCACAAGGCAACAATAAAGGTCAGTTTAAACGGAGCAAAAAACGGCGCTGCTACATCTGTCGCTATCATGGAAGCGCCGGCAGGTAACACCGCCATTAAAGGCGATGCCATCAGGTGATAAATATCTGCTGCAAAATAAGCCAGACAGATAAATACCAGCAGCACAGCCATCACGGTATTTAACAGCCGACGCCTAAGTTCAATCAGGTGTCCTAACAAACTGTTAGGATTTGTGGTTTTTGTCATCTGCTACTACTGATTCTGGTGAAACGGATACTGTGTTGGCTGCAGGCTCTGCCTGTTTTACAGACGCGCCAGCAACCGGGGGTGCAGCAGGGTAAGGGTTAGTTACATCCGCAGCGGCTTGACGTAGCTCTGTGATTGCCTGCATTTCTTCAGTTGTCAGGTTGAGCAAGCCTTTTTCTTCGGCTTGTTTTAACTTGTCGTGTAGTTCCTGTACCCGAAGTTCGTCGTTTAATTCAGCCTGCATTTGCTGGCCGAATTGTTTTACGCTGCGGACAAAACCACTAACACTGCGAATAGCGCCCGGTAATCGCTCTGGGCCTAACACCAGCAGAGCAACTACGGCGATAACCACTAATTCCCAAAAGCTCATTTAGCGTTGTTCAGGAGTTTTTGCTGATTCAGCAGTGGCCGGAGCTGTTTCTTTCGTCTCAGTTTTTAGTTGAGGCTGAGGTGTTTGCACCACAGGGGCTACAGGCTCAACATTTTCTTCCGAATCTTTGACTGAGTTGCGGAAACCTTTGATAGCTGAACCCAAATCAGAACCTATGCCACGCAGACGCTTGGTACCAAACAGCAGGACAATAATCACCAGTATGATTAATAACTGCCAAATACTAATGCCACCAAAACCCATGTTATTCTCCTTCGCTTTTTTAAACCGTTACAACGGAACCGTTCGTCCGTTAATTTATTTTAAATACAAAACCCAGTGCGACCAGCACAAGTCCCGCCGCTGTTATAGACCAGCCAGATGTCAGTAATAAGACAGCACTTAACAAACTGCAGCCCGCCAATATGGCATAAGCCAGTTTTTTTGTCTGGTTCTGTTGTTGTAATTGCATTTGCTGTAGCACTGCTAACAGGCTGTTTTGCTGTTTCGGGCCTTGTTGTAAATACTGATGCAACAACCCCGGCATTTCTGGCATCTTTTCTGCCCAGAAAGGCAAATTGGCTTTCACCTCCCGCCACAATGCGGCGGGGCCCATTTGCTGTTGGACCCAATTTTCCAGAAAAGGTTTTGCTGTTTGCCACAAATCTAATTGTGGATACAACTGCCGGCCTAAGCCTTCAATGTACAGCAGAGTTTTTTGCAACAACACCAGTTGTGGCTGAACCTGCATATTAAAGCGACGGGCAGTGTTAAACAGATTAAACAGGACCTGGCCAAAGGAGATATCCTGCAGCGGTTTCTGGAATATAGGTTCGCAGACAGTTCGTATAGCACTTTCAAATTCTTCTACGCTGGTGTCGGGAGGAACCCAGCCTGAGTCGACATGTAGTTGCGCTACTTTTAAGTAATCGCGGTTAAAGAAGGCGACAAAGTTCTCTGCCAGATAGCGTTTATCTTCTTTGTTCAAAGTGCCTACTATACCGCAGTCTATGCCAATGTATTTAGGGTTATGTGGAGTTTCAAAGGAAACAAAAATATTACCGGGGTGCATATCTGCATGAAAAAAGCTATCGCGGAACACTTGGGTGAAGAAAACTTCTACTCCACGCTTAGCCAGTAATTCGAGATTGGTACCCTGGGCTTTTAGTGCCGTTAAGTCTGATACTGGTATACCATAAATCCGCTCCATGACCATGACGCCAGCTCTGCTGTGGTCGGCATAAACATAGGGGACATAGAGTGAGTCAGACCCTTCGAAGTTACGTTTTAACTGGATAGCATTGGCTGCTTCACGTTGCAGATCCAATTCGTCCAGAATGGTTTTGCGATACTCTGCGACCACTTCTTTTGGACGCAACCTTTTTCCGTCAGGCAGATAACGGGCTATCAAATCTGCCAGCGCATCCATCAGCTCTAAATCGGCCAGAATTTGCGGTCTGATATCAGGCCGAATCACCTTAACTACTACATCAGCTAAAGTGCCGTCAGTTTGTTTAAGTTGAGCAGTATGAACCTGAGCTATAGAAGCGGACGCCAGCGGGTTTTCATCAAACTGCTCAAACAAGTCGGTGATTTGTTCTAAACCCAGTTGCTGAATAATTAACTCTTTGGCCTGCTGACCAGAAAAAGCTTCTACTTTGTCTTGTAGCTTGGCTAGTTCATCCACCCATTGCTCAGGAAACAAATCGCGCCTGGTGGATAACATCTGACCAAACTTGACCCACACTGGCCCAAGCTGTTGCAAAGCCAAACGTAAACGCTCGCCTTCTGTCTTGTCCGGGTGTTTATTGCTTAGCCAAAAGATGATATTTCGTGCAGTGCGGAAATACCAGGGCTGCCATTGCTGTGGGATAAGTTGCTCCAGTCCGTACTGCAGCAAGGTTTTTAAAATATGGTAAAAACGGCGCAGACCCAAAATTACTCCTGCCTGAAGGCGTTATGTCGGCTCAATTGATCCAGTCTTGCCTGTAATTGACTGACGTCACGGCTGAATTGGTTCATTTCTGCTTGTGTTGGGCTCAATGCAAGTTCGTCCTGAGCCAGTTCAACAGCAGCATGTTCTAATTGCTTTAGTTGCGTCTGTATATATAGCTGCAGTTGTTTGATCGCCATTGCGACTTTGTGGGCCAGAGCATCTCCCAGCCAACCAGACAGATGTTGTTGCCAGTCAGGGTCCAATTGTTGTAACAGGCTGCTGAACTGCTGTGCTACCTGCAGATCACCATCAATTTGCAGTTTGTCCTGTTTTATTAAGCGGGTGAGCTGGCCAGGGTCATTCAGCTGTTGTAAGGTCGCAAGGTCGGTGCTGATCACGCAATCGACTTTCTCGTTATGTTGATTCAGCAATAAGCTTTCTGTTGTTGCAGATAAAACAAAACGCCATGGCAGTTCCTGTAACTGCAAGGCGAGTTGTTTTCCCTGTATTTTTTGCAATAAGGCAGGGGATGCAGGGTCCATAGCCACTACTTTGTGCAGCACTTTTTCTAATGTGGCGCAGATCAGTTGTGGCACTAAACTCAACATCAGAATTTGTAACCTTTGTGCAGAGCCACTATACCACCGGTCAGATTATGATAGCTGACATGTTCAAAACCAGCAGTTTCCATCATTTGTTTTAAGGTGTCTTGATCCGGATGCATGCGGATAGATTCAGCCAGGTACTGGTAACTTTCTTTGTCGTTAGCCACCAAACCACCAATAGCGGGCAGCAATTTAAAAGAATACAGATCGTAGACTTTACTCAGCCATTCGTACTCAGGCTTGGAGAATTCCAGTACCAGCAAGCGGCCACCAGGTTTCAGCACTCTGTACATAGAACGCAGGGCCGCGTCTTTGTCCGTGACATTACGCAGGCCAAAGCCGATGCTGATAATGTCAAAGCTGTTATCAGCAAAAGGCAGAGCTTCTGCGTTAGCCTGCACATAATCAATGTTATTAACTAAACCTAAGTCACGTAGCTTGTCACGGCCCACATTGAGCATAGATTCATTAATATCTGCCAGTATCACTTTGCCGGTAGGACCAACTCTTTTCGAAAACAAGGCGGTGATATCACCTGTACCGCCTGCCAAATCCAATACCTGATGACCAGGACGAACACCACTGCAGTCTATGGTAAATCTTTTCCAGAGGCGGTGAATGCCCATAGACATCACATCGTTCATCAGATCGTATTTGGCCGCAACGGAATGGAATACATTGGCTACGAGTGAAACTTTTTCGGTCTGCTTCACTGTTTTAAAGCCAAAATGAGTGCTATCAGGTTGCTGGTCAGTCATAAAAAAGCCTTTGGCTGTTCGTTGTGAACTAAAGTGGCGCTAGTGTAAAAGATTCGGCGGCTTACGCCAACTTATCCTGAAGTTTTATGACTGCACTGATGTTTTAGATCAATTCAAAGAAGCTCTCTGCATAACAATGGCCATTGAGCATAATCTGCAAGTGATGCTGGCCTGGATAATGTTTGCGGGTGGTCAGGTCAACAAAGGCCTGGCGGCGCTCAAATCGCAAATCCTGACCTGTCCAGATTTTATTACTCAGTTGGAATACTTTGTAATTCAGCTGGCCAGATTTTTTTCGATAACCGATTTTGTATTCCAGCCTTATTTTGGCTTCCAGTTCCGCTGGACCAGAGAGCTCAACCAAAAAATGCAGCGGCCGTTGCGCTGACACCTGGGCATTATGAATATTCAATCGGACTTGCAGTGGTAACTGCTGCAAACCAAACAAAGCTAACGCTCTGGGATGAGCCTGTTTCAATAGACCACGTAAAGCATGCTTAATGATCCAATCTGTAATTTGATGCTGGCCAAACCATTTTTCTGCTATGTCCAGCACAAGTTCAGGGTGATCTTTGCTGATATCGTTGAGGTGGTTTGCCACACTGCGTTGTACATAAGGCTCTGTATCAGCTTTCAGCTGTTCCAGAATAGGTAGCAAAGGCGTAGGATTTTGTTTATAAGCTTTTAGCGCCATACCCCAGGGCAGTCTGGGCCTTGCACCCTCACTGGCCAAGCGACGCAAATGCACATTGTCAGAACAGGCCCAGGCTTTCATTTGACTGAGAGTTAAATCAGGGTAACGTTGGAAAAATGGCCTGATCGCAAACTCAGCTGTTGAATAACAGGTGAAATGCGCCAAGGCTTTAAATGAGGTTTCCGGATCGTCAATACCATAAACCTCAACATAATCGGCAAAGATAAAACCCGGCACACCGGAGAAGTGGCTACTGACCGGAAGCAATACTTGAATGGCATCGCTGTATGGTAAATCAAGAGCGCTGTACAGGGCATGGCTGATCTGACGGGTTCTGGCTTTGAGCTCTAACTGCTGCCAGTCTTCACCTTGAGTTTGTCGCAGAAATTGTTCTGTCAAAAAGGCCTGGTGTTGTTGGTGACATAATGCCGCTAACCGCTGCAGAAATGCCGGACTAAACAGGTCTTTGAGCAAGCTGGCCATATCAGGTTGCCAGCATTAACTCTGTCGCCACCTGATTGCGGCCGCGAACTTTTGCTTCAAGTAATACTTTGCTGCTACGGGATAAAAATTGATGCCAGTTTTCCGCTGTGTTGTAGATGCTGACGCCTAAGGAAATCGTCACTTTAGGCAAAGTTTTCTTACTTTTCGCCGAGACAAAGCGTAATTTCTCTACACCCTTACGTACTTGTTCCGCTATTTCGCCTGCTGTGCGTAAATCAACATCCGGTAATAAAATCAGAAACTCTTCACCACCTGAACGAACAGGCAAGCCACTTTCCTGTACATAACTGGCAATTTTTCTCGCCACTTTGCTCAGGATCACATCACCGACACCAAAGCCATAATCCTGATTAAATTGGGAGAAATGATCCAGATTGACTGCTATTGCAGCTATCCGACGGCCCGGATTTTCGCTTAACCACAGATCCAGATGCTCCTGCATCGCAAGCCTGTTATACAAGCCAGTCAAAGGATCTAACTGTCTTTCTTTTTTCAGGTTTTCCAGTTCAGATCTCAGTGCATGACATTGTTCATTAGAAAAATCGAGCTGATCTTTGAGTTTTTGCTGACTGGCTTTAATAGCGTAAGTGGCGCTAATTACTTTATTGACGCTTTCCCGGCTGCGGTTCGCGTTGTTTGGGTCAAACCCAAGTAATGCTTGATCCAACACATCTAAATAATGCTGCACAGCTTCGCTGGCAATATCTGTAGTGCCGGACAATTTGCCGAGCATAGACGTGACTTGTTGGCTCAACTCTTCCTGACGTTGGTGTTGCGGGCTTAACCACTGACTATAAAGCTCGGCCAGAACAAAATCGTCAAAGGTACTTTGAACCGCCAGTTTCTGCTCTATCGCCTGGCATAATCCATCGTTTTGTCCGTTGATATACTCATAGATCACTGTGTAATTGACCGGGTGGGCTGCCAAACGATGCCGCTGCAAAAAAGCGGCGGTCAGCGCTGCCTTTTCACTTGCCTGCTCGATTGAGTCCTGATATTTCATGCCAAACACAACTCCACTAAATACTACTGCTAATTTAGCCTTCAAAACGTAATGTTACGCGAAACTTACGTTGAGGCAAACAAACTGATGTTGTTAAGCTGACATATCTAATAGAAAAAGTCTGCATCTTCAGCTTTATTAATGACTTATTTTTTATGTTTTTTTTCTGATTGGCTAAAAAAACGCATTTTGGTGGTTAAAAAACAGCTTTTTTGGTCTGTTCGATCTGAATATTGCGGCCAATATGCGAAAAGCTTAGCTCGCTGCTCTGGTTGTAAGAACTGAACAGAGTAGAATCAGAAAAAAAAGCAGGGGAAATAAAATGCGCCAGAAATTTATGGTTTTGTGTATGGTGTGGTTAGTGACCGCATGTAGCAGTCAGACTGTCAAACCCGAAGATTTTGACCAGTTTGCCAATGAACTGTGGCAAGCGGAGCAAAGTTTAACAAGCCGCAGCAAAATAAGTTTGCCCGATATGTCCGCTGCTACTTTGGCTGCTCAATCTCAACAAAGGCAAATGTGGTTAAGCAAATTACAGCAGTTTGATGCCACCAAGCTGACAGAGCAACAACAAATCAACCACGCAATTCTGGCTTATATACTTAAAGATGCCATTTCCGAATACCAGTATGGTGCTCATTTAATCCCGATAACGGCAGAATCAGGCTTTCACAGTGATCTGGCCTTTATGGTGTCGGGCACAGAGTTTAAGACGAAGCAGGATTATCAGGACTACCTGACTAAGTTAAAAACCATCCCTGTTTACATGCAACAACAAACACAGTGGATGCAACAAGGCTTAACCACGGGTATGACTCAACCAAAAGCGGTGTTAGCTGGTTTTGAGCAAAGTATTCTGGCTTTCGTCAGTAAAACCGCTGAGCAGAATGTGTTTTATCAGCCGTTTCACCAAAAGCCGGACTTTATTGATATGAATAGCTGGGCAGCCTTGCAGCGTGAAGCACAACAGGTTGTCGAGCAACAACTTAACCCAGCTTACCTGCAGTTTTATCAGTTTATGGTACGGCAGTATTTACCAGGTGCCCGTGACAGCATCGCAGCCAGTGATTGGCCTCAAGGGCGTGACTACTATCAAAACCGACTGGAACATTACACCAGCTTAAAGCTAACAGCTGAACAAGTTCATCAGATAGGTTTAGCTGAGGTATCCCGCATTCGGGCACAGATGCAGGACATTATCACTAAAGTTGGATTTAAGG
>NZ_JAIWOI010000327.1 GCF_020217005.1 Rheinheimera sp.
GAAATTTCGCTGAATTTATACATTTCCTGCGCACAGATCCGCGTTTTTATGCAAAAACTCCGACAGACTTACTAAAAGAAGCCTCTTTTATCGCTAAACAAATAGACGCCCAATTGCCGAAATATTTTAACACCTTGCCCAGAACACCTTATGGTGTTGCGCCAGTCCCTGCAGAAATAGCTCCAAAGTACACTACAGGTCGGTACGCAGGTACCAACAGAGACGACAGAGCGGGTTTTTATTGGGTCAATACCTATGCGCTGGATCGTCGCCCATTGTATGAGATGGAAGCTCTGACCTTGCATGAAGCTGTACCTGGCCATCATTTGCAAATTTCTTTAGCGAGAGAGCAGTCGGCATTACCGGAATATCGCCGCAATTTTTATACCTCTGCATTTGGCGAAGGCTGGGGCCTGTATTCAGAGTATCTTGGCATCGAAATGGGCTTTTATCAGGATCCATACAGCGATTTTGGCCGTCTAACCTATGAGATGTGGCGGGCTGCCCGTTTGGTGGTAGATACAGGTATGCATACTATGGGCTGGAGTCGTCAGCAGGCGATAGATTTTCTGGCCAGCAACACAGCCTTATCCATGCACAACGTCACAACAGAAATTGATCGTTATATCAGTTGGCCTGCTCAGGCTTTATCGTACAAGCTCGGTGAACTGACGATAAAACGGTTACGTAAACAGGCTGAACAGGAGTTAGGCAATCAGTTTGATCTGCGGGAATTTCACGAGGTGGTATTAAGCAATGGCAGTGTCCCTTTGTCGGTGCTGGAGCAGCAAGTTGGCCGTTACATTCAATTGAAAAAATCCTAGTAAAGTGTTCTTAGTCAACTACAGAATTTTGTTGTGATTCTGTCATAGGATTCTGTTGCTGGCTCTGCTAAAGTGCCGCTGTTTTGGGCGGCGCATGGCGCTAAAAGGAGATGAGTTTAGATGTGGATGTTGTTGTTACTGCTTGCGGTCGCTCCTATAGTGTTTTTAGCCTTGAAACTGGACCAGCTGGGCAAGATGCAAAACAGGTTGAAGGTGCAATTGCATTTCGCTGAACAGCAGTCAGTGCAACTTGAGCATCTGGCCTTTTGGTTAGCTGAAGAGCAAAGCCAGCAATTGTTGGTCAAGGTGCATCAGGCTGGGCGGGCCCATACTAAAGCGCCTGTCTGGTACCTGCACACTGAACTTTTGTGTAAAGCTATTCCGGTTTTATGTAAAGAGCAGGCCAACCATAATACGTTACCTCGTCAGGCTGTTGCCAAATTTTTGAAACAGCAGAATCAGCTCAGTTTTAATGAAATGGAAAACTTTATCCGTCACCATCCGGTGCTCACGGAGTTTTGGCAAAGTAATACTTTGACCTCTTATCTGAAACTCTGTCAGCGGGCGGTCGAGATGTTACAGGACTATCAGCCGGCGCATTCGGACCGTCTGGCAGGCTAAGTCGTGTCGGACGCGTCGCTTAATCACGCAGGAAAACTTTAGGCGCAGTATTAATCTGACCATCCTCATCAATACTGGCCATCTTCAGGCCAGCTTTTAATACTGCCACCTTTTGTTGTTCCTGTTGTCTGACAAAAGACAACTCATAGCCAAAACGTTGTAGCTCAGAGACTGAGAACTTTTGCGCCATACTAAGCATTTCCCAGAAGTAATTTAAATCCCGGGCTTCGCGCCGTCTTTCCTGCTTCATTGAGCCCCCTTGTCTTTACTCATTGTTATTATATGCTGCCATTCTGCTGAGCTAACCGGCATAACAGACAACCTGTTGCCTTTTTTCACCAGTGGTAATTGCTCTAGCTTAGTTGACTGCTTGAGTTTGTCGAGTGACAAGAGTTGAGGAAATTTTTCGACAAAACGCAGGTTTACAGCGACCCACGGGGCTTTAGTTCCGGTTGATTTGGCATCAAAATAAGGACTCTGGGAATTAAACTGACTCGGATCCGCGTAGCTGCTTTGCACCACTTCAGCTATACCGGCTATTCCTATGTCTTTGCAACTGGAGTGATAAATAAATACCAGGTCTCCGGTTTTGACCTGATCCCGCAGAAAATTACGGGCCTGATAATTTCTGACACCTTCCCAAACAATGGCTTCAGTGGGTGCTTTGGCAAAATCCTCAATGCTGCATTCTTCAGGTTCAGTTTTAAAAAGCCAATACTGCATTCAATTCGACCTCGTTGGATTGGTAACATAAAGTTACATACTTTCACTTCTTATTTCAAAATGGCACATTTACTATAAGCTCCGTTCGTTGAATTTAGTTTTTATGAATAGTAATGTACAAGCGGTACAATATTTAAACAAGGAGCAGGAACGTGAATAAAACCTTACTAGTGGCAGCTATCGCCACGGCATTAACACTGAGCGCTTGTGCCAGTGCACCAAAGCAGGATGTTGTGAAAAAAGAAGGCACAACTATTGAAGCTAAACAGGCTCAGGTCGCCAAAGTAAACTCTGAGGGTAAGGTTTGTGAACATAGCCGTGCTACTGGCTCTATGTTAAAAAACAAACGTTGCCGCACCAAAGCGCAAATTGAAGCTGAACGTGAAGAAGCAAGAAACACCATGAATACTATTCATTCAAGTGTAACTGGTTTAGGCGAAATGCATCGTCAATAATCCCCAAAATGAAGTGCTGGTCTTTTGACAAGCACTTTGCCTCAACCGCAAAGTTGCGTCACAATGCTCTCTTGTTTGTATGAACCGGAGGGAGTTATGAGTCAGGTACTGTCCGACTTATTATCACTGTTAAAACTAGAGACGATAGAACAAGGTTTATATCGGGGTCAAAGTCAGGACCTTGGTTTTAAAGCTGTGTTTGGTGGTCAGGTCATGGGACAGGCATTATCCGCTTCAAAAGAGACGGTGGAAGCGGACCGCAAGGTGCATTCTTTCCATTCCTATTTTTTACGCCCTGGTGATGCAAGCAAACCCATAGTCTACGAAGTAGAAAACATTCGAGATGGTAAAAGTTTCAGCACCAGAAGGGTCAGTGCCATTCAGTTTGGTAAGCCTATTTTTTATATGACAGCTTCTTTTCAGGCAGAAGAACAAGGTTTCGAGCATCAGGAGCTGATGCCCCGGGTTCCGGCTCCGGAAGAATTAGTGTCTGACTTAGAGTTTTATCGCGAGCATGCCCATTTAATACCTGAGTCGTTACGCAGTAAATTTATCTGTGAAAAACCCATAGAAATGCGGCCTGTGGCTTTTCATAACCCTTTTAACCCGCAGATAAGCCAAGCTAAACGTTATGTTTGGTTTAAAGCCAATGGTCTGATGCCAGATGATCTGAGGGTACATAAATATCTGCTGGCTTATGCGTCGGATTTTAACTTTCTGCCAACCGCCTTGCAGCCTCATGGTAAGTCTTTTATGGCGCCAAATATGCAAGTTGCGACCATCGATCATGCCATGTGGTTCCATCATGACTTCCGTTTTGATGACTGGTTGCTTTATGCAGTGGACAGCCCAAGCGCCTCAGGTGCCCGTGGCTTGGTGCGTGGTCAGTTTTTTAGCCGCGAAGGTGTATTGGTTGCTTCTACCATGCAGGAAGGGGTGATCCGCAGTTACGACAAGGCCCGATAACAGCTTTGTGCAACGATAAAAAAACCACCTTTGGGGTGGTTTTTTTATCGAACTGAGACGCCAATCTAATCAGCTTTTCTTTTTCACTATGCTAAGCACTGTTTGCAGTACATCAGCTCTTAATAAGCCATTGACGGTCTGCTGCAGTGGTAACAGTATAGCTGTCGCTTCCAACTCATTTTGCTCGTTGCTATGGCAATAACCTGCCTCACGTAGGGCATTAATTAAAGTCGCAAACAACTGTTTGTCGTGATATTCAGGTGAGCTGATACCATGCAAAGTACTTAAACGCTGTGCCAGTTCATGACTTTGTTGCTCTAAATCAGCGCGAGTCAGCGGACTGTGTAATTGCAGCAGATTTAGCACTACAGCGTAACGTTGCAACACGTCCTGAGCATTGAATGCTAAAAGCTCCAACATAAAATGGCCAGCTTGCTGTACTGGCACTGCCTGCAACTGCGGGCCTGCCGCTTCGATTAACTGCTGTTGTAGTAACTGTTCCAGTACCAGTTCTATATAGGCGTTGAAGTGTTCCAGCTGCAAAAACAGCTCGTGTTGTAACAAAGGCTGCAATAGCTGGCAAATATTCACCAACTGCACTTTAGTTAAAGCTGGATGCTGCAATAAAGCCGTCGCCAAAATAGCTGGCAACATAAATAAATGGCAGACGTTA
Source organism: Rheinheimera sp. (assembly GCF_020217005.1). Classification (GTDB taxonomy): domain Bacteria; phylum Pseudomonadota; class Gammaproteobacteria; order Enterobacterales; family Alteromonadaceae; genus Pararheinheimera. The sequence goes on from NZ_JAIWOI010000327.1 coordinate 4,263, forward strand.
TTGCGGTAGTAACTTAACAAAATGGCATTTTCAGGCGTTAGCTGAATAATTTGGCCAAAGCTGTCTTGGGATACTTCCACTTTCTTCAGGCTAATCGCATGGTCAATCCACTGGCTGACGGAGCCTTCAGGCAGAGTCACACCGCTATGATAAGGCGCATAGTGTTGTAAGTTGCGGTAAAACTCCAGCTGGGTTGTAAGCTCCTGTCGTGTCAGTGAATGCTGACGTGTAGCCAGTAAACAAGTCGCGATCAGGTTGATGCTGTTCAGAGCCGCCGCCTGGTTAATGCGCTGCATGATTTGCGTCGCTAACGTGGCTACCGCTGGATTTAACCATGCAGGTTTTTGTGTGTCAGCCGTTTCTATCGACGCACGCCAGTCAGGAGCTTGTTGGTTTAAAAAAGCATTCAGCGAAATAGGCTGACCAAAATTTACGTACCCATAGCCGTAATCCCTTAGCTTACGTGCCGCACTGAACACTCCCCCGATAGACTCTTTTTTCTTACTCGAGCCTTTGAGTTCGGTCAGGTAGGTATTGACTTCCATCACGTGCTCATAACCCAGGTATACAGGGACCAGGCTGATAGGCCTGTCGATGCCACGCAGTACAGCTTGCACTGTCATCGCCAGCATACCGGTTTTAGGTTGTAGTAAACGACCAGTGCGGCTGCGACCACCTTCAGAGTAATATTTTACCGGGTAGCCTTTGCTGAACAGTTGGCTTAAGTATTCACGAAACACTGCAGAATACAGCTTTTCACCGCTGAAGCTGCGGCGGATAAAAAAAGCACCGCCCCGGCGGAAAAAATTACCTACTGGCCAGAAGTTCAGGTTAATACCTGCAGCGATATGAGGCGGAGCTAAGCCTTGATGGTAAATGACGTAGCTAAGTAACAGGTAATCCATGTGACTGCGATGGCAAGGGACATAAACAATCTCATGGCCTTTTTGCACTAAGTCAGTCAGCACCTGACCGTTCGTAATCTTTAAGCCTGAGTACAGCTTTTTCCATAGCCAACCGAGGAAACGATCACCCACTCTTAATGTAGATTCTCGATAATCTGCTGCTATTTCCTCCAACAGCTTCAGAGCTTCAGCGCGCGCTTCTCTGACGCTGATTTTTTTACTTTGCGCTTCTTCTTCAATAGCTCTTTTTAACGCATCTGACGCCAGTAGGGAGTTAAACAAAGCGGCTCTGTCCGGTAGTTTCGGACCAGTTGCCGCTAAACGTTGACGATAAAAATGGAAACGTGCCACCCGCAATAACTTGTGGGCTGTTTCTTCGTTCACTGTGGCATTTTCAATAATCTGCCGTACAGAGACGGCTTTACTGAAACGCACCAGGGTATGACGACCGGAAATTAACACAATAAACAGCTTGGCCAGCCAACTTGGCGATTCAGATTCGCCCAGCATAGACTTCACGCTGTCCTCTTTGCCCGGAGCCCGGCCCCAAAGCACTGAGACAGGGATAAGTTGCGCAGAGATATTGGAGTCCCGCTGATGTGCCTGTAATAACGCCAGGCCTTGCTGCATCGCATCAGTGGATGCTCTGCTGCCCCAAAGTACGCGAGGTTGCTCTAAAAAAATAGTACGGGATAAGGTGGCATTACCTAACTGCACCTGAGCCATAGGGTCAGGTAAGCCTAGCTTTTCGCAGACCCGGGCCAAAGTAGCCAGATCGCTGGATGACGCTGTTCTGGTGATATAAAACACCGGCTGTTTTGGCTCAAGTGCCAGATTTTCAGCTATAGGTTCAGGCACAATTTTACATCTGACCAAAGGTTTGAGTGGCCAGTACAGCACTTTGGCTAACCATGTCATTGGTTTTAACATATCAAATCCGTACTTATAAACAGCCGTTAGAATAGCATGGAAGGTCTTACCAGCAAAACGACTTGGCAGACCGCAAAAGGCTGTATATACTCACAGTATCCACTGTATAGGTATTCAGCATTATGCGTCCATTAACACCAAGACAAGCCGAAATTTTGCAACTGCTTAAAGATCATCAGGCCGCTTCAGGTATGCCGCCGACGCGGGCTGAAATAGCGACTCAGCTGGGGTTTAAGTCCGCCAATGCCGCTGAAGAGCATTTAAAAGCTCTGGCGAAAAAAGGTTTTATTGAAATGATGCCTGGTACGTCCCGGGGTATTCGTTTGGTTGAAGATGAAGCCGTCAATGATGTTGAAGAGGAAGAGCCAGGTTTACCATTGATTGGTAAAGTCGCTGCAGGCCAACCTATTTTGGCTGCAGAGCATATTCAACAGCGTTACCAGCTTGATGCCAGCTTGTTTAAACCTAATGCCGATTTTTTATTAAAAGTGCAGGGCATGAGTATGAAAGACATTGGAATTCTGGATGGCGATCTGCTGGCCGTGCATAAAACTACTGAAGCTAGGCAAGGTCAAATTGTGGTCGCTAGAGTGGAAGACGAAGTCACTGTAAAGCGTTTCCGTCGTGAAGGCCAAATGGTTTATCTGCATCCGGAAAATGGCGATTTTGATGTCATCAAAGTGGACCTCAGTCAACAGCATTTTGCCATTGAAGGCCTCGCCGTTGGCGTGATCCGCACTAGCAGCTGGTAAAAAAACCACCTGTCTCAATAGTTTGCTAAAATCTGAAGCACTGGTAAGACCTGTTGGTTTTATCGGTGCTTTTTCATTCTTCGGGTTTACTTCTGTCTGTTCCTTGACTAATTGTTAGATGCAACTGATAACAAAACAAACAAATCAGTGCACCGGTTTAAGTGAATTAAATCGGGACAATAATAAGAATGGCAGTTGCGGACCAAAGACGAAGTAGGGTGTGTGTCTTTTAATCTGCAATTTGCTTTGTGCAAAGACAGAGGAGAAGTCACGTGGCGAAAACCAGTTATCTGTGTTGGTCGCTGCTAACCTTTTTGCTTGCGTTTTCGACGCAGTCTGCAGAAATGCCTTTGAACATGACTCAAGGGGTTACAGAAATCAGTCAGCAGGTTTACCACCTGCATATGAAGATTTTTTACATTTGCTGTGCAATAGGGGTAGCGGTATTTGGGGTGATGTTTTGGTCCATCATCCACCATCGTAAATCGAAGGGCGTCGAGCCTGCCCAGTTTCATGAGAGCACCAAAGTAGAGCTACTTTGGACTGCTTTACCTGTTGTTATTCTTATTTTAATGGCGATACCCGCCACCCAAACCCTGATAGCGATGGAAGATACCTCCGAAGCTGATGTGACAGTGCTTATCACTGGCTCGCAGTGGAAATGGCACTATAAATACATGGACCACAAAGTAGAGTATTACTCTCTGCTGGCCACACCCCGCAAGCAAATCGATAACAAGCTGAAAAAGGGCGACAACTATCTGTTGGAAGTTGATAGGCCTTTGGTGATCCCAACTGGCAAAAAAGTACGCTTTTTAGTTACCTCAGATGACGTGATCCACTCTTGGTGGGTGCCGGCTTTTGCTGTGAAAAAAGACGCGAACCCGGGCTTTATCAATGAAGCCTGGACTAAAGTTGATCATCCTGGTGTTTACCGCGGTCAGTGCGCTGAACTTTGTGGTAAGGACCATGGTTTTATGCCGATAGTGGTGATAGCTAAAGATCAGGCCGATTTTGATCAGTGGATAGCTCAGGAAGCCGCGACTCAAGCTGCAGCCAAAGCCGAAGAACAAAAACTGCTGTCGATGAATATGAGCAAAGAAGAGCTAATGGCTTTAGGTGAAAAAACCTATATGGGCTACTGCGCTGCCTGCCATCAACCGACAGGCATGGGTATTCCTGGTGTTTTCCCCGCATTGAAAGGCAGCAAAATGGCATTGGAAGATTTACCTGGTCATATCGACATAGTGCTGAACGGTAAAACCGGCACTGCCATGCAGGCTTTTGCTAAACAGCTGAGTTTAAGTGAAATTGCAGCAGTGATTACCTATGAGCGTAATGCCTGGGATAACAATACAGGCGATCTGGTGCAAGCTGCCGATATCGCCAAAGCACAAAAACCATAGGGGGCGCAGATGAGTACTGTTACTACAGATCCACATGCTCATGCTGAGCACGAGCATCACCATGGGCCAGCGAAAGGCTTAAAACGCTGGCTTTATACCACCAACCACAAAGATATAGGCACTTTGTATCTGCTGTTTGCACTGACGATGTTTTTTATCGGCGGAGCTATGGCTATGGTGATCCGGGCCGAGTTATTTCAACCTGGTTTGCAGATAGTGCAACCCGACTTTTTCAACCAGATGACCACAGTACATGGCCTGATTATGGTGTTTGGTGCTGTGATGCCAGCCTTTACCGGTCTGGCCAACTGGCTGGTGCCTATGATGATAGGCGCACCAGACATGGCCTTGCCACGGATGAACAACTGGAGCTTCTGGATCTTACCTTTTGCCTTTAGCATCCTGCTGCTGTCTTTATTTATGGAAGGCGGTGGACCTGGTTTTGGCTGGACTTTTTACGCTCCACTATCCACCACCTACAGCAGCGACAGCACAGCACTTTTCGTGTTCTCTGTTCATATCATGGGTATTTCATCCATTATGGGCGCTATCAACGTGATAGTGACCATTATGAACCTGCGCGCTCCGGGCATGACCTATATGAAAATGCCTTTGTTTGTCTGGACCTGGTTTATTACGGCTTACCTGCTGATTGCTGTAATGCCTGTACTGGCCGGTGCTGTCACTATGGTGTTAACCGATAAGTATTTTGGTACCAGCTTCTTTGATGCCGCCGGTGGCGGTGACCCTGTGTTATTCCAGCATATTTTCTGGTTTTTTGGTCACCCTGAAGTCTACATCATGATTTTGCCAGCCTTTGGTATTGTCTCAAGCATAGTGCCTACTTTTGCCCGTAAACCGCTATTTGGTTATGCCTCTATGGTCTACGCCACATCCAGTATCGCGCTGCTGTCCTTTTTAGTCTGGGCGCACCATATGTTCACCACCGGCATGCCGGTGTTTGCAGAGCTGTTTTTTATGTATTGCACCATGCTAATCGCAGTGCCGACCGGGGTGAAAGTCTTTAACTGGGTGGCCACTATGTGGCGCGGGGCTATGACCTTTGAAGTGCCGATGATGTTTGCGCTGGCCTTTATTGTGCTCTTTACCATAGGGGGCTTCTCCGGCTTGATGCTGGCCATTACGCCTGCCGATTTCCAGTACCATGACACCTACTTTGTGGTTGCACATTTCCACTATGTGTTAGTCACAGGCGCTATCTTCTCCATTATGGCGGCTGCGTATTATTGGTTACCAAAGTGGACAGGTCATATGTACGACGAAACTCTGGGGCAATGGCATTTCTGGTGTTCGTTAATTTCAGTCAACGTGCTGTTTTTCCCTATGCATTTTGTCGGCTTAGCCGGTATGCCACGACGGATCCCGGACTATGCCCTGCAATTTGCTGACTTTAATGCGCTGATCAGCATTGGTGGTTTTGCCTTTGGTTTATCTCAGCTGTTGTTTGTCTGGCTGGTGGTGAAATGCATTAAAGGCGGTGAAAAAGCCACAGCTCAGGTATGGGAAGGCGCTGAGGGCCTGGAATGGACTATCCCTTCGCCAGCACCTTATCACAGCTTTACTACACCACCTGAAATCAAGTAGGGGGCGTTATGGCACTGAAGCATCAACCTATAGTGGTTAAATTATGTCTGCTGACGGCAGCCATGTTTGGTTTTGGTTATGCCTTAGTGCCTTTGTACGACGTATTTTGTGATTTAACAGGCCTGAACGGTAAAACCTCC
>NZ_JAIWOI010000328.1 GCF_020217005.1 Rheinheimera sp.
AGCATGGCAGCGACAGCAGAAGCTGCTATACCGGATAAAAAACGTGAAGTGCTGGTGGAGTTTATTGCCCGTCCTAATAACAACATGCCTTGGGTGTTTGAGCCAGTGGTGCATAAACTTCGGGTGCATCCGGGAGAAATCCACCGTATTGATTATCTGGCGCACAATATTACAGGCCGGGCCATGACAGCTCAGGCCGTGCCTTCGGTGTCGCCGGGGCAGGCTGCTTTGTATTTTAATAAAATGGAATGTTTCTGTTTTACCCAACAACATCTGACGGCAGGTCAGCAGTTATTAATGCCGTTGCAATTTTATGTCGATCCCGCACTACCGGAACAGTTCAGCACTATCACTTTGTCCTACACCTTGTACGAAGTAGAAGCTGCAGCCCCGGTCACTGCACAGACAGCAACAGGGGATAACAATGAGTGAAAAATACGAACATTATTACGTACCTGACCAAAGCCCATGGCCCATAGTGGGCGCAGTGGCGCTTTTTATGATGGCCTTTGGCGCAGGACATTTTGTCAATGAAGTGACGAAAGATCAGCCGGGTTATGGCGGTTATCTGTTGCTGGCTGGTGTCGCTACGTTAATTTTTATGCTGGTCGGCTGGTTCAGAAATGTGATTGATGAGTCTATGCATGGCTTGTACAGCAAGCAACTGGACAGGTCCTACCGTCAAGGCATGAGTTGGTTTATTTTCTCCGAGGTGATGTTTTTTGCCGCCTTTTTTGGTGCTTTGTTTTATGCCAGAACCATTGCTATTCCATGGCTGGACGGCGCCAGCAATAACGCCAGTACTGCTGCTGTATTGTGGCCGGCCTTTGAAGCAGCCTGGCCTTTATTAAAAACACCGGGTGGCATCGAAACTCAGGCCATGCCGTGGCAAGGTTTGCCTCTTTATAACACGCTGATTTTATTAGCCTCCTCTGTCACTTTGCAGTTTGCTCATATGGGGTTGGAGCAAAATAAAAGAGGTCAGCTGAAGCTGATGTTAGGACTCACTATCTTGTTAGGTGCCAGTTTTCTGTATTTGCAGGGCATAGAGTACGTGCATGCCTATCAGGATCTGGGTTTAAAACTGGACTCAGGTATTTATGGCAATACCTTCTTTTTACTGACAGGTTTCCATGGTCTGCATGTGACTCTGGGGGCCTTATTCCTTACCGTGATTTTCCTGCGTATTTTGCTGAAAAATCACTTTACCGCCCATAAGCATTTTGCCTTTCAGGCCGCCGCCTGGTACTGGCATTTTGTTGATGTGGTCTGGTTATGTTTGTTTATTTTTGTCTACGTGCTGTAACACAGAGGCGGGCTTTTCCAGCCCGCTTAGGGGCTAATAGGGCCTGCCGTGCGGAGTGATGATGCCAAACTGCAGTGCAAGGATCACCAGCAATAACACTATGGCTGACCACCAGACGCGTCTGCCTAAAAACTTCGACATGCTGGGCTGATTCTCATCGTCTTTCAGCATCAGAAACAAAGCACGAAATAAGTTAAAAACAATAAAGAGCAGTAGTGCAATGAGTAAAAGTTTAATCCACATAGAACCTCACTTAGGGCTGGTACTTTTATGACAACCCAGCCTTTTGTTCGTCATCTGTCCCGACACTGGCTGTTGGCTGTATTCACTCTGGTCGCTTTTGCGCTTTTGATCAAGTTGAGTTACTGGCAGTGGCAGCGCGCCGAACAAAAGCAAACTCAATTGGATCAGTTGCACCAGGCAGAGCAGCAAGGACCAGTGCAGTGGATAGATTTAGCGTCCATACCAGCAGAGCAACAAGACGGCCTGATGCTACAAGGTAAAGCGGTCTGGTTAAAACCTGCGGTCTGGCTGCTGGATAATCAGCTGATCCAGGGCAAAGCAGGCTACGACCTGGTGATCCCTGTGTTGGTGTCCAATCAAGGCCCGGCAGTCTTAGTGAATTTAGGGTGGGTTGCTGCACCGCCCAGCCGTGATGTGCTGCCAGAACTCACTATTCCTGACCAATTTGAATTAAAGGCGTTATTGCGCACTGAACTCAAAGGTTTTCGCCTTGGCCAGAATTTAGAAGAGACAGGACTGTGGCCACAACGTATGCAGCAAGTCGAGCCTGCTGAACTGGCGAAAGTGCTGGGGCAGGAGTTGTATCCGGCTCTGCTGTACCAACAACAATCCCCTTATCTGTACCACTATAAAGCTGTGGTGATGCCACCGGAAAAACACCGTGCTTATGCGCTGCAATGGTTATTGCTGGCCGTTGCTGTGGTGGTGATCGGCTGGTTTATGTCAAAGAAGGAGCTGTAAATGGCGAAGAAGAAATTTTTACTGCTGTTTTTGTTGTGTTCTTTATTGCCGCTGGCTTTTGCGCAGACGTTTTTATCTCTGGGTTGGTTTGGCGGAGCCACCACCAACAAAGGCCAGTGGCTCAGTGAAGAGATTTTGTTATTACCCAAAGCCAGCGGTGATGTGCACTGGCGCTTAGCCTATGTCAGTGACAAAGCCGACTGTGACGCCCTTTGTCAAAATGCCCATTACGGTATGCAGCAGGTGTATACGGCCCTGGGCCGTAAACAGCAGCATTTAGAGTTATGGCAATCCGGTGGTGCTCAGCCACAAAAACTGTTGTGGCAGGCTAACCCTGCGGGTGCTGATGCGTTACAACAAAAGCTGGTGCTGGTGGATCTGAATGGCCTGGCGCTGATGACCTATCCCGTGACTGCCGACAAAACCCAAATGGTGCAAACCGGAAAAGCTATTTTGACAGATTTAAACAAACTGCTGAAATACGACAGGGGGCTTTGATGAGACCCCTGAAACCTTTAGTCAGTTGCGCCATAGTATTGGCCATGCTGGTGATTTTATTAGGCGCTTACACCCGTTTAACTGATGCGGGTTTAGGCTGTCCGGACTGGCCTGGGTGTTACGGCTTTTTAAAAGTGCCGGAGCAGGCCCATCATATTGAGCAGGCTGAAGCTTTGTATCCGGATCGACCTGTCGAAAGTCATAAAGCCTGGAATGAGATGATCCACAGGTATTTTGCCGGCACTTTGGGTTTGCTGATACTGGCGATTTTCTTATTTAGCCTGAAACAAAAGCGTGTGCTGTTGCCGTCTTTGCTATTGGGGCTGGTAATTTTTCAGGCCGCTTTGGGCATGTGGACTGTGACTTTAGCTTTGCATCCAGTGGTGGTGATGGGGCATTTGCTGGGGGGCTTTACTTTGCTGTCGTTATTGGCGTTGTATTGGTGGCAATTACAACCTGCGCCTTTGATAGCCGTAAAACAAAGCCTGAAGTTGCTGTTTTGGCCGGTGTTGCTAGTGCTGGTAGCACAAATAGCCCTGGGTGGCTGGACAGCAGCCAACTATGCCGCCTTAGCCTGCATTCAGTTGCCTGTTTGCGAAGCCGGCTGGACCAGCCAGCTTAATTTTGACGAGGCATTTTCGCTGCATCTGGGCTACGACAATTACGAATACGGCGTGATGAGCCAAAGCGCCCGCGCCACGGTGCATGTGATGCATAGGGTTGGTGCTGTTGTTACTTTGCTGGTGGTGGCGGCTTATGCCATAGCCTTGTGGCGCAATAGTTCGGGTTTGATTAAAAACATGGCGAGCATAGTGCTGCTGCTGTTGCTGCTGCAATTTAGTTTGGGGCTTGCCAACGTGGTACTGCATTTGCCTTTGGCCAATGCGGTGGCACATAACTTTGTGGCAGCCAATTTAGTCATGTGTCTGGTAGTGATTGGTTATCAGCTGCACAGAAACAAGGAGTCTGCTTATGCTTAAAGTTCTGGCTTTACCCCAACACTATAGTCAGCAATGGCGTGATTATTACCAACTGACCAAACCTAAGGTCGTCGCGCTTTTGGTGCTGACGGCTTGGGTCGGCATGATGCTGGCGCAACCCGGTTTACCCCGATTTGGCCTGATGATAGCCGCAACTTTAGGCATAGGCTTATTATCCGCTGCTGCGGCGGCGATGAACCATATAGTGGATCAGCGTATTGATGCGCAAATGGCCCGCACTTATAACAGGCCAGTGGCCCGTGGCCGTTTATCAACGCAGCAGGCGGTGAAGTTTTCACTGCTGCTGGCAGGTTCTGGTTTTCTGCTGTTATTTATTGCCGTCAATCCACTGACTGCCTGGCTGACCTTAGCCAGTTTGTTTGGTTACGCCGTGGTCTACACCATGTTTTTAAAACGGGCGACGCCGCAGAATATTGTCATAGGCGGTTTAGCTGGTGCTATGCCACCATTGCTCGGCTGGACAGCCATGACGGCTGAAGTGCATGCGCATGCCTTGTTGCTGGTGATGATTATTTTCACCTGGACGCCGCCGCATTTCTGGGCTTTGGCTATTCATCGCCGTGACGATTATGCCAAAGTAAATATGCCAATGTTGCCCGTCACTCATGGCATTGAATTTACCAAAAGTGCGATTTTCCTTTATACCCTGGTGCTGTTTTTAGTCTGTTTGTTGCCTTATCTGGTCGGTATGACAGGTGCTGTGTATTTGCTGGGCAGCACAATACTGAACTTAGGTTTTATCTGGTATGCCTGGCAATTAAAGTTTAATGCCAAAGCAGAAACAGCCATGGCAACTTTTAAGTTTTCGATTTGGCATCTGATGGTATTATTCCTGCTGTTGTTGCTGGACCATTATTGGTTGATTTCAGCGCTTTAACAGGAAGATACTTTTATGCAGAAGTGGTTATGGGTAGTAGTTGCAGTAGTGGCATTGGCAGCAGGTGTGTGGTTATCAGCCAGTTTTAAGTCTGCGCCCGCCGAGCCTGTGGCCGCTTTGGTCTATCCAAGCCCCAGAGCTTTGACCGAATTTAACTTGCTGGATGAGCAAAAGCAGCCAGTGGGCTTAAAAGATTTACAGGGACACTGGACGCTGGTTTTTGTCGGTTATACCCATTGCCCTGATATTTGCCCTATGACCATGGCGAAATTAGCGGGCATGTATCAGGACTTAGTCAAGCTGACGCCAGAGCCATTAGAGATTTGGTTTGTCTCGGTCGACCCAAAACGGGATACACCAGAGCAATTAGCCCAATACATCACCTACTTTAAACAAGCGCCGATCAAAGCCAGAACAGCTGATCATAAAGACTTATTCCCTTTTATTCGCCAACTGGGCCTGATGTATGCGATTAATGATGGCGCAGAAGAGCGTTATACAGTTGACCACAGTGCCAGCATAGCGCTACTGAACCCTCAGGGCGCCGTAGTGGCTATGTTTAAACCTGAAATGAAAGCAGGTGCTGTGCCGCTGATTAATAACCAGCAGTTTTTGGCGGATTATCCTTTGGTGATAGCGGCTGCAGCCCGATAGTCTGGAGGCGCTGCGACAAACTTCATTCCTTTCTTTACAAGATCAGGCTGCACGCCTTATGGTGGAACTGTATTCATAACAAGTGGTTATGAAGCAAACTCCAGCATAGAGCACAGCCTAATGAGAAAGTTTTTATCAAGCGCCTTAGTCCCACTACTAATTTTATCTGCGGTATTTAGCTTTAATTTGTGCGCCGAAGATTTTAGTCAGTATGGTCCAAAACAATTCAGCACCACTAATAAGTGGACGGCTATAGTAGCCGCCTATGAGCCGGAAATTAAGGCGATTGACGAGGCTTTTGCCAAGCTTAAAGACGCCAAAATAGCCAAAACACTGACCATCCGTGGTGTTAAGTATCAATTGGGCCACTATAAAGGTGAACCCATCGTCATTTTCACCACGGGCGTCAGCGTGCCAAACGCCGCCATGACAATGCAAATGGCGCTGGATTATTTCCCTATAGAACGGGTGGTGATGATGGGGATAGCTGGTGCTGTGGATCCACAATTCCAGCCGGGCGATATCGCCATTCCTGAGCGTTGGTACTTCCACGATGAATCTGTCTATGCCAATCCTGACCCGACCAAACCAGGCCAGTATATTCTGCCGGACTATTATGAGCAGGCGTTGGCCAGTTACCGGGAGCGTAAAAAGCAGGATCCGCATTCCCCTGCTTATGAAAACTTTGGTTATATCCATCCGGAAGAAATGGCGGTGGTTAAACAAGGCTGGGACAGCCCGCAGCAAATGCCGTATTTCACCGCTACGCCACAACTCTTTGAGCTGACAAAAAAAGCGGTTGCCACTATAGATCCCATCAAAATGCCATCCGGCCACCCAATCCAAATCAAAGTAGGTGGCAATGGTGTGACAGGCTCGGTATTTTTAGACAATGCCCAGTACCGCCAATGGCTGCAAAAAGTGTTTCAGGCCGAAGTCACTGAAATGGAGTCGGCCGCTGTGGCTCAGATCTGTTTCGTCAACGAAGTCGACTGGATAGTGATCCGCTCCGTCAGTGATTTAGCCGGCGGCCAACAGGGCAAAAATGCCGAAAATGTCTTTGATGCCATCGCCTCAGGCACTGGCACTAAATTGCTGTTGGGCTTATTGGATCAAATTGTGCTGATGAAGCCGTAGGAGCGCCTACGGCAGTACAAGTCTTGTTACTCCATCACCCAAGGCTGGGAATACCAGTAGAAATAGCCTTTTTTCGTCAACGAAGGCGCTGTACAGTTGTAGCGTTTATGGCTTGTTTTTAGCTTTTGGCCTGCCTGAGCGCTAAAGGTATCGGCTTTTAGCCAGGTCACTTTGATAGGCTCGCCATTGCTAAAACAATTCAATTGGCCGGTTTTAAAATCTGAGCTATCGATTTGCAAAGTCAAAGTAGGCGGATTCGGGCCTTTGACTGGATCGGCAGCCAGATACTTTTTCACCGGCAACGCCAAGGTTTTTAGTTTAGGGGTGAAGTGTTTCAGTGCTGCGTATTGGCTAGATGAAGGGTAACGCGGCAAGCGGGTCATCAGGCTGTTCAGGCCGACAGCACCGGATTGTTGGCCTATACCAATAAACCCCAGCTCTTTTACCATCTGTTCCAGCTCAACACTAAATTCACCATAAGGGTAAGCCAGCCATTTGTGTTTGATGCCTAACTGCTGTTCCAGCTGAGTTTGCGCCAGCAAAATATCGGTTTTCACCCGTTTTAGCCACTGCGCTTTGCTTTCGCCTTTATTCGGCGCGGCCAGATGATCATGGTAGGAGCTATGGTTGGCAATAATCACGCCGTCTTTGTGCAGCTGTTTGATTTGCTGCCAGCTCATCACTGGGCCTTCTTTACGGTCTATTAAAGCCGGGCTTAAAAACACCGTATAAGGGAAACCAAACTCCTGCAAAATCGGGTGGGCCTGCAGAAAGATATTGTCAAAACCGTCGTCAAAAGTGATCACCACTGCGTTATCTGCTGGTTCTTTACCTTGTTGCAGCTGCGCTAACAAAGTATCTAAACCTATCACCTGATACTGATGGTCTTTTAAATACTGCAAATGGACCCGAAATTCTTCCGGCGTGACACTGGTGGAACGAGGCGTCTGAGTGCTGACATGATGGTACTGCAAAATAATAGCGGCGAAGCTTGGGAAGCTTAGTAAAACCAACAAAAAGGCCAGCAATTTCATTTCAGAACTCCTTTTGACATATATACCCAAGTGACCTCAAGATGCGAGTTTCAGAGCCGCAGGGCGCTTGCAATGCAAGGCAGCCTGGTGAAGCAATGTCGACACCTTGCGAGACAGGCTAACACCGCAGTGCAATCGCCCTGCGACTCCCAAAGGGCGGGGTTAAAAGCGCTTTATGCCGCGTTAACTGTTGTCGCTTTAGAGCCACTGAAGCTTCCAACAGCTGCCTTGCCTAAAGCGCTTTTATCTCCCGCTGAATTCTGCATCTTGAAGTTACTTGGGTATATACAACAAAGGCCACATCAAGTGGCCTCTGTAGCTTATACAAACAACAGCTTAATAGTAAGAATGCTCACCACGCTGGTGATCCGTCACATCCCGTACTGCAGTTAATTCACCGGCAAAACGTTGCAACAATTCTTTTTCGATACCTTCTTTTAAGGTTAAATCGACTTGTGAACAACCGTTACAGCCGCCACCAAATTGCAGCACAGCGACGCCGTCGTCTGTCAGCTCTACCACTGAAACACGGCCACCGTGGTTGGCTAATTGTGGGTTGATTTCGGCGTCTATGACGTATTGCACTTTTTCCTTCAGTGGGGCGTCGTCGTTCACCTTACGTACTTTGGCGTTTGGCGCTTTTAACGTCAGCTGAGAACCCATCTGATCGGTAACAAAATCGATTTCGGCGTCGACTAAAAAAGGTTTGCTTTCCGCATCCACTATGGCCATAAAGCCTTCAAATGGCAGCTCTAAATCTGTGCTTTCTACCGCGTCGGCAGGGCAGTAGGACACGCCACATTCCGCAGAAACAGTGCCCGGGTTGACCACGAAGACTCGGATATGAGTGCCAGCGGCCTGTTTTTCCAGCAGCTTACGAAAATGGCTCTGCGCCTGTTCAGAAATGGTGATCATCGGTAGTACCTGACTAAATTACTAGGTTAATGGCTATGATACTCTGACTTCTTCTGCCTTGCCAGCCCCGCTTGTCGGGCCGGACTTTTTATTGCTAAGGTAGCGGCCAGAAAGGGAGAAAAACAATGTACAAAATAACAACTATCATCAGTGCCTTAGTATTGGGGCTTTGCAGCCAGTTCTCAATGGCAGCGCCTCAAAGCCCGGAACAATTTTTTGGTTATCCTGTCGGCGAATGGCATTTACGCCATGATCAAATTCAAATGTACTTCCAGCAACTGGCTGCAGGATCAGACAAAGCTCAGCTGGAAATTATTGGCCACACTCATGAACAAAAACCTTTATTACAGCTGATTATTTCATCCCCGGAAAACTTAAAAAAATTGGAGCAAATTCGTTTGCAGCACCTGACTCAGCTGTCGACTGGTACTGAACTGGCGGATGATTTACCGCTGATCGTCTGGCTGGGGTATGGTGTGCATGGCAATGAGTCCAGTGGCCCTAATGCTTCGGTGCAGGTTGCACATCATTTATTAACCAGTACAGAGGCCGAAGTGCAAGACTGGCTAAAAAACGCTGTTATTTTGATCCAGCCGAGTTTAAACCCTGACGGCTTAGAGCGTTTTGCCACCTGGGCCAATATGCATAAAGGTAAATCGCCAGTGGCCGATCCGCAAAGCCGCGAGCATATTGAACCCTGGCCTAATGGGCGCCCAAACCATTATTGGTTTGACTTAAACCGCGACTGGCTGCCGTTAGAGCATCCGGAAAGTCGTGCCCGTATCGCTCAGTTTTATAAATGGCGGCCCGCTGTGGTCGGTGATTTTCATGAAATGGGCCCAAACAGCACTTTCTTTTTCCAGCCTGGTATTCCAACCCGGACTTATCCATTAACGCCAACCGCCAATCAACAACTGACAGCGAAAATTGCCGAATACCATGCCGCAGCTTTGGATAAAAAAGGCCGTTTGTATTACACCGAAGAAAGTTTTGACGATTTTTATGTAGGTAAAGGTTCAACTTACCCGGACGTTAATGCCAGCGTGGGTATTTTATTCGAGCAGGCCAGTAGCCGAGGTCATTTGCAGGACAGCATTAACGGGCCTCTGCCTTTTAGCAAAACAGTAGAAAATCAATATATTACTTCGCTGTCGACCCTGCGTGGCTCTGTAGCGCAAAAAAATGCACTGCAAAGTTATCAAAAAGCTTTTGTGTTGGAGGCTGAACGTTTAGCAGCGGATGACTCGACTCAGGGTTATGTGATTGCAGAAGCTGCGGATAAAACCCGTTTAGAAGCTTTGCTGGCGTTGTTAAAACAGCATCAAATTAAAGCTTACCCAATCAATGAGCGTTGGCAGCAAAAAGGCCAGACTTATCAAAAAGGTCAGGCTTATTATATTCCGCTGCAACAACCACAGTATCTATTGTTAAAAGCGGCGTTCAGCACTCAGACCAACTTTCAGGACAATACTTTTTACGATGTATCGGCCTGGACTTTACCTTATGCCTTTAATATCGAATTCAGTGCCGTAGGCCGCAAACCTTCTGGTGTGGCTGAAGAAGCTTGGTCGCCACAGCCAGAGTCTGTGTTGAC
>NZ_JAIWOI010000329.1 GCF_020217005.1 Rheinheimera sp.
GCCATCCGCCGGTGCTTATGCCTATGCCTTTGACTGGGCCGATCAAAAGGCACCCTTGCTGGCTCAGGCGCTGTTGGATCAAGGTGTGGTATTACGCGCTGCCAGCAAGCCATTTTTTGCCAAAACAGCAGAGGGCGAACAGGCCTTTAGCGCTGGTGCTATCGTTATAGCGGCTGGTTTGCAGCAGCACAACAACTGGTTTGAACTTTTAGGTAAAGCCCAGCAGCAAACAGGCTTAGCCATCACAGCTCTTACGTCAGGCTTAACCGCTAAGGGCCAGGATTTAGGCAGTAATGGTTTTGTGCCTGTGACTAAACCTAATGTGCTTTTGGTGGCAGGCCCTGATGTCAACTCCACTGAAGCTGGCGAAGTTTGGTTTAATCTGGAAAAACTGGCTGGTATTTCGCCAAGTTTAATCGAACCTCAGCGTTTAAGCCGTGTGGATTTAAGTCGCTACACTCACATCATTTTACCGGATGGCAGTTACAACAGCGTGCAGCAAAAGGAGCAACAATTGCTGAATGACTGGGTGAAAAAAGGTGGCGTGCTTTGGGGGCACAAAGGTGGCGCAGCCTTGTTGGTGCGCTCAGGTTTATTGAAAACCAAAGCCTGGAACTCTGCAGACATGAGTATGCTGATTGTTGATCAAGGTTTAAGTTATGCCGATAAAGAAAGTCTGGCTGGTCAGCGCCGTATTGCTGGTGCTATTTATCAGACGCAACTGGATTTAAGTCATCCTTTAACTTTTGGTCTGTCGAATAAAAACCTGCCCGTGTTTAAAAATGGCACTTTCTTGTTGGCGCCCAGTGAAGAGCCTTTTATCAACGTGGCTCGGTATACAGATAAACCTCAACTGGCCGGTTATACAGCGCCCGAATATGTCAGCCGTATCGCTGAAGGTGCGGCAGTCGTTGCGCATAATCATGGCGAAGGTCGTGTCATTGGCATGACAGATAATCCGGTGTTCCGTGGCTATTTTGTTGGCTCCAGCCGTTTACTGATCAACGCTTTGTATTTTGGCAAAATGTTTAGCGCGGAGTCCTCTGATGGCGAAGGCGAAGAAGCCCACGAAGACGAAGCGCATTAGATAACCTGAACTCGGTGTAAGCCGCGTCGCTGAATAGGCATCTTTTTGCCGCCTCTCTGCGTTGCTCTGTCTAGCCATAGCTCACTATGGCGTACGACAAAGCGCCTTGAGATCCACAAAAATCTGCGCATTCCGTTGGTAAAGAATATAGTGTTTAAAAGGTGTAATTTTACTGCATTGATTTTATTGGCTAAATCAAAGAGCGCCGACACTCATTACCCCGAGTTCAGGTTATTTAGCCCTGGTGATGGCCAGAGTCCAGACGCTGACGGTCTGGACTCCTTTAGCTTTGAGCAAAGCGCTCAGGTAATCCAGAGTGGCCCCTGTAGTTATGACGTCGTCCACCAAAGTGACATGAGCGGGCAGGGCGCGTTTTTGCAGCTCAATTTTGCCTTTTAAATTCGCCAGCCGCTCTTTGCGATTCAGTCCAATCTGATGGGGTACTAAATTTGTGCTTTGAAACAAACTGACACAAGGTTTTTGCCAGGCGGCAGAGAGCTGTAGTGCCAACAGTTTTGCCTGATTAAAGCCTCTTTCCTGCAGTCTTTGATTAGATATGGGTGTATAGCTAATACAATCCGGCAGGGAGCCACCTTGCTGTTGATAGACTAGTGCCTGCTGATAAATCAACTGACACAACAACTCGCCTGCTGCGTGATGCTGCTGAAATTTCCACTGGCTGATCCAATGGCGGTAAGGTTGTCGGTACCAACTTAAGCTGCAAAGACGATCAAACTTGGGCCTGGTGAAACCTTGTGCGACTTGAGGTAGTAACAAAGCATTGTGTTCAACCCAGCTTAAATCCAATTTAGGTAATTGAGCATGGCAAAAATCGCATAGCTGGGCCTGCGGTTGTTGCACCTGCATTTGGCACCAAAGACAGCTGTTTGGCGCTAGATGATGCACCAGTCGCTGCAATAAAGTCGCTTGCATCTGCATCCCTGCTTTGATAAAAGGCCTGTCATAACCTCAAGTATGGTCGAGTGAATGAGCGAACAACTAAAATTTAGCCAAACCCCAGTGGTGTTCTTGCATGGCTGGGGCTTAAACCATCAGGTCTGGTCGCAACTGGTGTTGGCATTACCAAAAGAACTGGATATAAGGACGCCTGATCTGCCTGGCTTTGGTTTGTCTCCTTGTCCTGAGTCCTATGATATTGACTCTGTGCTGACGCAATTGGCTGAGCAAATCCCGGATCAAAGCATTTTGATAGGCTGGTCTTTAGGTGGGGTATTGGCCATAGCATTAGCCAGCCGCTACCCGGAAAAAGTACAGAAGCTGGGGCTAATTGCCAGTTCGCCCTGTTTTATGGCGAAAGACAACTGGCCAGGCATGGAAGGGCGGGTGATGCAGCAATTTGCTGGTCAATTGCAGCAGGATCTGGCCTTAACAGTAGAGCGATTTTTAGCTATTCAGGCCATGGGCAGCAGCACAGCACGGCAGGATATTAAACTATTAAAACAAGCAGTCTTGAGTTTAGCTTTGCCTTCGGCTACTGCTTTACAAGGTGGACTGGAGTTATTGGCCACTTTAGATATGAGGCAAGAATTTGCCGCTTTAACATTGCCCGTTTTTAGCATTTTAGGTCGTTTGGACTCACTGGTCCCCGTCGCTATAGCCCCCTTGTTACAAAGTTTACGCCCTGAGTTACAGTTGGCTATACTGCAGAAATCCTCACACGCACCTTTTATTTCGCATCAACAAGAGTTTATTTCCCTTTTATTGCCACATTTGTCCGATTAAATTTAACTAAATTAGAAAAATCTGCAATTTGGCGGCAAATACTTGCCGCCGGGCTTTCGTTTTGCCGAAAAATGACTAATAATTACTCAGTTAAATTAGTCAACGAGGTCAGGATGGAAATCAGTTCAGCCTTTACGAGCGGTTTTCAGGGCTTTCAGCGTGCATCAGACGCTGTGACTGAAGCGACCGCAAATATAAATCAGCAAACTGCCCAAAGCAGTAATCAACGTGCACTGGAAACTCCGGTGGAGCCAAGTACTGGCCCCTCAATAGAGCAAAGTCTGGTGACGTTAACTAATGAACAAATTAATGCTGAAGCCAATATGAAGTCTGTAAAAACAGCCGACGAGATGTTGGGTTCTATAATTGATTTAAGGGTGTAATTAAGCTTTATGTTACTGACTTCGAATTACCCAAATGTGCCATTGCACACTGGTAATCCGGCCATGGATATGGTCCGGCGCGATAATTTGCGTCGTGAAGTTATTGAACCTGTCGCAGCTATGGAACGCTCTGCTGCCGAAAAAGGCCTGATGGCGGATGAAAAAAGCCGCAATGGTAACAGTCCTACCCCAAGTACATATGAAGACGTCAAAACCAAAGGCTTAGAATACCGTCAGGCCGTAGTGGAAAAAGATCCGCAATCAGGTTCAGATCAGGAGAAACAAGGTTCCTCTGAACAGCAAAAAGACGATCCTCAGCAGCAAAAAGAAGAGCAGGCTGAACAAAAACGTATTGCGGAATTAAAAGCCCGGGATCAGGAAGTAAAAGTTCACGAGCAGGCTCATGCAGCTATTGGCGGTCAATATGCCGGTGCACCCAGCTATGAATATGAAACTGGTCCCGATGGTCAGCAATACGCAGTAGGTGGTGAAGTCCGTATTGATGTGTCTGAAGTACCTAATGATCCACGTGCTACCATCCAAAAAATGCAGCAGGTTAAAGCTGCTGCTTTAGCCCCAGCAGAGCCATCTAATGCAGACCGGGCTGTAGCAGCTCAGGCAAGTCGTACCTTAATGGAAGCCCAAGCCGATTTAGCGGCAGAAATTGCGCAGATGGCTACTGCAAGTCCGGAGAAAACAGCACAAACTGCTTCTTCTGATGGTACTGAATGGGAGCCCTATGAAGCGCCTGCGAATAATGAGGCCAATGATTTTGCACCTGCTGATTTCAAATCTCTGCAGCGTGACCCATTAATGTCACTGCGTTCTGATGTGATTTCAGGTTTTTATGCCAGAGCAACTCAGGTTTCTGAACGGCCTTTATTGCAAATTGCTTAACGCTACCTGATCCAACTCCAGTGGATATATGGTTGGAATAGAATTTAAACAAAAGCCGGGCAGACCCGGCTTTTGTTTTATAGTGCCAAATCGAGGGTATTACTTTTTAAACTTGGCAAAAGCCTGAGCAAAAGCATTGCCCATAGCGGCATTTGGTACTTCTGGCGTTTTTGCTGGTTTAGCCGCTTTGGCTGAACCTGAGCCTGCAGAACGTGACGCCTCTTTTCCGGCACCGCCAGCGCCCTTGGCCGCCGGTTGTTCGTCCATTCGCATCGTTAACGCTATACGTTTACGGTCCAGTTCAACTTCCAGTACTTTCACTTTGACGATATCGCCAGCTTTAACCACCTGATGTGGGTCTGAGACAAACTTGTCCGTTAAAGAAGAAATATGCACTAAGCCGTCCTGATGCACGCCGATATCGACGAAAGCGCCAAAGTTGGTGACATTAGTGACCACGCCTTCCAGCAACATACCAGGCTTTAAGTCGGCCATGGTTTCTACGCCATCTTTAAAGGCAGCAGTTTTAAATTCAGGGCGAGGATCACGGCCTGGTTTATCCAGCTCTTTAATCACGTCTTCTACTGTAGGCAGACCAAAATGCTCGTCGACAAAATCGGCAGGATTCAGGCTTTTTAAGAAAGCGCTGTTGCCCAGCAGTTGCTCTATAGGTTGGCCAAATTTCGCCAGAATTTTTTCCACTAAAGGATAAGCTTCAGGGTGAACTGAAGAGGAATCCAAAGGATCCAAACCTTTGTTAATACGAAGGAAACCTGCAGCTTGTTCATAAGCTTTAGGCCCTAAGCGGGCAACTTTCAATAAATCTTTACGTTGCTGGAAGCGGCCGTGGGTGTCACGGTACACCACAATATTTTGGGCCAGCGTTTTGTTTAAACCTGCTACCCTTGCCAGTAAAGGCACGGACGCCATATTTAAATCCACACCAACGGCGTTTACACAGTCTTCCACTACGGCGTCCAGAGACTTCGCTAACAAGCTTTGGTTCACATCGTGCTGGTATTGCCCAACACCTATAGCTTTAGGCTCCACTTTCACCAACTCGGCCAATGGATCCTGTAAACGACGGCCTATAGACACAGCACCACGTAAGGATACATCCAGATCCGGGAATTCCTGTGAGGCCAGCTCGGAAGCTGAATACACCGAAGCACCGGCTTCAGACACCATAATTTTGCTGATATTCTGTTCTGGCAGCAGTTTGATCACATCGGCGGCTAACTTGTCGGTTTCGCGTGAAGCTGTACCGTTACCAATAGCGATCAGCTCAATTTTGTGTTGTTTAGCTAAAGCCGCTAAAGTGCGGACAGATTTGTCCCAGTGATTTTGTGGGGCATGAGGGAATACAGTGGTCTGGTCCACCAGCTTGCCGGTTTCATCAATAGCAGTGACTTTCACACCAGTACGTAAACCCGGGTCCAGTGCCAGCGTAGGGCGCATACCAGCCGGGGCGGCCATTAATAAGTCTTTTAAGTTACGGGCAAATACTTTAATGGCTTCCTCTTCGGCTTGCTCACGCAATTCGCCTAACAAGTCATTTTCTAAATGCAGGTGTAATTTTACTTTCCAGGTCCATTGCACAACAGTACGCAGAAAATCATCAGCAGCACGGCCTTGCTGGCGGATATCAAAATGGTTGGCGATCATTTGTTCGCAGATGGCATGAGCAGAAGTGTCGTCGGCATCAGGTTGCAATTGCAGGTTTAAAATGCCTTCGTTGCGGCCACGGAACATCGCCAATGCGCGATGGGACGGCACTGTTTTAAAAGCTTCTTTGTGTTCAAAATAATCGCGGAACTTAGCGCCTTCCTGCTCTTTACCTGCCACCATGCTGCTTTTCAGTACGGCATTCTGGCTTAAGTGACGGCGCAATTTTGCCAGCAACGCTGCATCTTCGGCAAAACGTTCCATCAGAATGTATTTCACACCATCCAGCACAGCTTTGCTGTCGGCAAAACCAGCTTCGGCGTTTAAATAAGTGGCAGCTTGTTGCTCCGGCACTAAAGTGGGGTCGTTAAACAGCGCATTGGCCAGAGGTTCTAAGCCCGCTTCAATAGCGATTTGGCCTTTGGTACGGCGTTTTGCCTTATAAGGCAAATACAAATCTTCTAAACGGGTTTTATTGTCTGCCGCCAACAGTTCTTGTTTCAGCTCTGGTGTCAGCTTGCCTTGTTCATCTATGGTTTTGATAATGACCTGACGTCTGTCTTCCAGCTCACGCAAATAAGTCAAGCGCAGATCCAGGTTACGTAGCTGGGTATCGTCCAGGCCACCTGTGACTTCTTTACGGTAACGGGCGATAAAAGGCACAGTAGCGCCTTCGTCCATCAACTGAATAGCTGCTGCAACCTGCTCTGGACGTGCTGAAATTTCCAGAGCAATTTGTTTAATAATCATAGACATAACTTAAAGCTTCCTTAGCATCCGGCGACTTTGAGACAAGTAAAAGCCGGACTGGTTCTTATCAACTGCGGCAATTGTCCACTGTTAAGGCTAAAAAATCCAATAGCAAAACGCTGAAGCGTGTTTTGTCCAAACCAGTTGGCTAACTGAGCCAGTTCAACACTTTAGCTTTCCAATCGGCGTAAGGCGCGAAACGCACCGGAAGTTCAGGCCAAAGTGGGCGTTTTAATACAGATTTCAAATGGCTAAATTGTTCAAAACCTGCTTTGCCTGAATACTGCCCCATACCACTGGGGCCTACACCACCAAAAGGCAATTCGGATACAGCCATAAACATCAGTACATCGTTAATACACTGACTGCCACTGCTGATTTGCTCCACCCATTGCTGTTGCTGTGTACTGCTATTGCTGAACAAATAGGCTGACAATGGTTTGTCGCGTTTCTGCACTAAAGCTACGGCGGCATCAAAACCGCCGATAGAAATCAGAGGCAGTACGGGGCCAAAGATTTCCTCTGTCATCAAAGGACTCTCAAGAGGTGGGTCCAGTACTAGAGTCGGACTGAAATACAACTGCTCCAGGTCCACTTCACCACCGTGATATACATTGGTACCGTCCAGATAACTGTGCACCCGTTTTAAGTGGCGCTGGTTAATAATACGGCCATAGTCAGGACTGAGTTTGGGATCGTCACCATACATCTGGTGCAACTGCGCCTTAATTTCTTCCGCCAATGACTGAGCTATATCTTTGTGCGCCAGAATATAATCAGGTGCTATGCAGGTTTGGCCTGCATTGAGCCATTTACCCCAGGCTATACGCTGAGCTGTCAGCTTTAAATCGGCACTGCTGTCGACATAGACCGGGCTTTTGCCACCTAGTTCTAAAGTGACTGGGGTTAAATGTTCAGCGGCGGCTCGCAGCACAATTTTGCCGACCTGGCCATTGCCTGTGTACATAATATGATCAAAAGGCAGTTTCAATAACTCTGTAGTCTCAGCCACGCCGCCTTCGATGACAACCACAGCCTCTTTATCTAAATACAAGGGTAGTAAACGGGCCATAATGGCAGAAGTGGCCGGAGCCAGTTCAGAGGGTTTGAGTACGGCACAGTTACCCGCAGACAACACAGCGACCAAAGGAGCCAGAGCGAGCTGAAGCGGGTAATTCCAGGCGCTGATAATGAGTACGGAGCCATAAGGTTCAGGTTGAATAAAAGCCATTGAAGGAAAAGTACGCAGACCCGTGCTGACCCGGCGTGGTTTGGCCCAACTTTTCAGCTTGCTAAGGCAATGTTTAATGTCTGAATGCAAGTAATTTATTTCACTGAGCATGGCCTCAAAGGACGGTTTTGCTAAATCTTGTTGTAAGGCCTGTAATAACTCGCTTTGATGCGACGTCAGCAGCAATTGAAGTTGTTTCAGTTGCTGTCTACGCCAGTTCAGATTTTTGGTGATGCCGCTGGCAAAATACAGCTGTTGTTGATTCAATACTTGCTGATACATAACACACCTTAGTTTTTTTGTTGGGGATACCAGATTTTGTTAATCCACCATTCTTTGATGCCGGTGGGTGTCGGCACTTTCACTTCATCATCTGCTTGTTTTTTAATCAAAGCCCTGGCCATAGGGGAGTCTATCGAAATGTAATCATTGCGACCATAAATCTCATCAGGCCCGACAATACGAAAGGTCAGTTGTTCACCTTCGTCATTTTCAATTTCAACCCAGGCACCAAAAAACACCCTGCCATCTTGTTGTGGTGAATAATCCACCACTTTAATCACTTCCAGGCGTTTGCGTAAATACCGGACTCTTCTGTCTATTTCGCGCAAAAGTTTCTTGTTGTATTGATAGTCCGCATTTTCACTACGATCGCCCAGACTGGCCGCCCAAGCCACTTTGGCCGTGGTATCCGGGCGTTTTTCCCGCCATAGATGGTTTAACTCCTGTTGTAAGGCTTCATAACCTTCGCGGGTGACTAACTCTGTTTTACTCATGCTATCCGGTGACTAAGTGACAAAAAACAAGGTGATTCTGGTCTGACTTTATAACCATTTCACTGCAAAGTGGAAAGGGAAGCTGATGAATTTCAATAGCTACCACAAAACAGCGGAATACACTTTGTCTTCAAATTAAGAAGATTGAAAAAATAAATACATATTAATCATGCATATACGGTATTTAATGAAATTTTTTTTAAAAATTTCATCACTGTCATTTAGATGTAACAAAAATATGCTAGGCGAAATTGACTTGGCCTACTATAGTGAAAATGTGCTTAACAAAGGAGGCCAACAATGAAAGTAAAATTAACAGGTCTGATAGTCCTTGCTACGGCTCTTGTGATGACAGGCTGCAGCTCAGCGCCAGATTATGCTTACGTGATTGATCAAAAGACCTTAGAGAAACAAGAAAACTCCACACGGCTTAATGCTCATACAGCTCACGTGGTTTGGGTGAACCCACCGATGCGTAAAGTTGAGAAGGTGCAACCTGAATAAGTTAATCAAACAAAAGCAGACAAATTTTGTAACAACTGAACCCGGCGCATGCCCTCCATGCACCGGGTTTTTCGTTTATAGTGGCATTAATCAGTGGAGGGATTGCTATGCTCGGACAAGAAACAACAAAAATTTTAGTGGTCGATGATGACATGAGGTTACGTTCTTTATTAGAACGTTATTTGGTCGAACAAGGTTACATCGTCCGTACCTCAGCTAATTTCGAGCAGATGCAAAGGTTAATGGAGCGCGAAAACTTCCATTTGGTGGTGTTGGATTTGATGCTGCCTGGTGAAGATGGTCTGTCTATTTGTCGTAAACTGCGTCAGCAGGAAAATGAAATTCCTATTATTATGCTGACCGCCAAAGGAGATGAAGTGGACCGTATTATTGGTCTGGAAATGGGAGCTGACGATTACCTGCCAAAGCCATTTAATCCCCGTGAATTATTAGCCCGTATCCGGGCTGTGTTGCGTCGCAAATCCAAAGAGTTACCTGGTGCACCAGCTGTCGAAGAAAGTCAGGTGAAGTTTGGTCCTTTTGTATTTAATCTTGCGACCCGCGAAATGCGAAAAGGTGAAGAACTGATGCCTTTAACCAGCGGCGAATTTGCAGTATTGAAAGTGCTGGTGACTCATGCCCGCGAACCTTTGTCGCGTGACAAATTAATGAACATGGCGCGTGGTCGTGATTACTCTGCCATGGAACGCAGTATCGATGTTCAGGTGTCCCGTTTGCGTCGTATGCTGGAGGATGATCCTGCTAATCCACGTTATATCCAAACTGTTTGGGGTCTGGGCTATGTGTTTGTACCTGATGGTGCTGTCAGCTAAATGCGTTTGTTCCCTCGCAGTGCTTTTGGCCAGACAGTCTTTCTGATAGGTATTTTGCTGCTGATTAATCAGTTGGTGTCGTACTTATCCGTAGTCTATTACGTGATAAAGCCCAGTTATCAACAAATAAACCATCTAATCGCTAAGCAAATCAAAGTGGTCTTTATCGATGTAGAGCATAGTGATGTTCTGTTGTCTGAGGAATTAACTAAAAGATTTCAACAGGCTACAGGCATAGAGGTCTACACTGATGCGACTGCACCTCTGAACGGATTAAACGAAGCCAGCTTCTATCAGTATTTTTCTGAGGAAATGTCGTTAGAACTTGGCGGGCCAGCCGAAGTACGTATTGCTCAACAAAATAGTTATGCGTTTTGGGTTAAACCTCCTCAGGCGCCCCACTATTGGGTGAAAGTGCCGCTGACGGGGTTGGATGAAACTGATTTTTCACCTTTGAAAATTTATGTTTTTGTCATAGGTTTTTTAAGTGTGGCCGGTGGATGGCTATTTGCGCGTCAGCTCAACAGGCCTTTACAGGGCTTGCAGCAAGCCGCATTAAAAGTTGGTCGTGGTGAAATGCCAGAGCCTCTGCCTGAGCGCGGGTCCACTGAGATAGTTGCTGTGACTAAGGCCTTTAACCGTATGGCTAAAGGGATAAGTCAACTTGAGAAAGACAGAGCTTTGTTAATGGCTGGTGTGTCGCATGACTTACGTACACCATTAACCCGCATCCGCTTGGCCAGTGAAATGGTGAGTGAGCATGATAGCTGGATTAAAGATGGCATTGTCAGTGACATTGAAGACATGAATGCAATCATCGACCAGTTTATAGATTACATTCGGCATCACAAAGAAGAAGCTTTGGACGAAGAAGATTTGAATCTATTGGTGCAGGAGCAGATCAGTGCTGATAGATTGCAAAAGCGAGAGATTAAAGCCAGCCTTTGTGAATCTTTACCTCCTGTGCCCTTGCGCCGTATCGCGATAAAACGCGTACTGACCAATCTGATAGAAAATGCGCTGAAGTATTCAGAGGGAGTTATTGAAGTAAGTACAGGAGTTGAGCGCGCCAGCCGTAAGGTTTATGTGCAAGTGCGGGATCATGGCCCTGGTATTCCTGAGCACGAAATGCAACGTATGTTTGAGCCTTTTGCTCAAGGTGATACAGCCCGCGGCAGCGGGGGATCAGGTTTAGGCCTGGCTATTATCAAAAAGATTGTCGATATGCACCATGGCCATATCAGTATGCATAACCATGCTTATGGCGGATTGGTGGTGACTGTATATTTACCTTTAAGCCAAACTAAAACCACATAAAAAAAGGCTCCCAATGGGAGCCTTTTCATCAAATTCAATGTCAGTCAAACATTAAGCCACTTTTGGACCTGCGTTGCGGATCGCATCAGATACATCGTATTTCTTAAAGTTATTAGCAAACTCCGCCGCCAGTTTAGCTGCGTACTGATCGTAAGCCGCTTTGTCAGCCCAGGTATCTCTTGGGTTTAACAAAGTGCTGTCCACGCCTGTGACTTTCAAAGGTACGTTTAGGTTCAACTGTGGTAAATGTACAGTTTCAGCCGTGGCTAATTCGCCAGAGACTATAGCGTCGATAATGCCACGGGTGGTTGGGATATCAAAACGTTTACCCACACCGTGTGGACCGCCTGTCCAGCCTGTGTTGACTAAATACACTTTGCTGCCAAATTCACGTACACGTTTGATCAACAGCTCAGCGTAAACACCGGCCGGGCGTGGGAAAAACGGTGCACCAAAACAAGTCGAGAAGGTCGACTCAATGGCAGAGGTTGAACCAATTTCAGTCGAACCTACTTTGGCGGTGTAACCACTTAAGAAGTGATAAGCGGCGGCTTCTTCTGACAGGATAGACACAGGTGGTAATACACCGCTCACATCACAGGTCAGGAAGACTACGGCTTTAGGCTCGCCAGCACGGTTTTCCAGTACACGTTTTTCGACGTGAGCTAATGGATAAGCAGCGCGGCTGTTTTGCGTCAGGCTGGCGTCTTTATAATCCGGCGTGCGGTTAGCATCTAACACCACGTTTTCCAGAATAGTGCCGAAGCGGATTGCATCCCAAATCACAGGCTCATTTTTCTGCGACAGGTCGATACATTTAGCATAGCAACCGCCTTCAATATTGAAGACTGAGTTTGGTGCCCAGCCGTGTTCGTCATCACCGATCAGGAAGCGTTTCGGGTCTGCAGATAGAGTCGTTTTACCTGTGCCTGACAAACCAAAGAATAAAGTGGTATCGCCGGCTTCTCCTACGTTAGCTGAGCAGTGCATTGGCAGGACGCCTTTGGCTGGTAACAGGAAGTTTTGCACAGAGAACATGGCTTTTTTCATTTCGCCAGCATAACGCATGCCAGCCAATAATACTTTGCGCTCGGCAAAGTTGATCATTACAGTGCCATCACTGTTAGTACCGTCACGCTCTGGGTCACATTCAAAGGAAGGCACGTTCAGAATTTGCCAACTCTCTTTGCCCGCTTTGTTCCACTGTGCAGGAGTGATAAACAGGTTTTTGGCAAAAATATGTTGCCAGGCTGTCTCTGTAGTCACAGTCATCGGAATGTAGTGTTCCGGGTCTGCACCTACTTCAAGGTGAGAGACAAAATGTTCTTTGGTCGCGATAAAGTCACTGACACGGGCCCAAAGTGCAGAGAATTTCACCGGATCAAAAGGACGATTGACGTTGCCCCATTGAATATCCTGTTCTGTACTGGCTTCTTTGACGATGAAGCGATCCGTAGGTGAGCGACCAGTTCTATGACCGGTTTTAACCACTAAAGCGCCGTTGTCCGCTAATACACCTTCATTACGACGAATAGCGTGTTCAACTAAATCAGCCACTGTTAAATCAAGATGGCGAGTGATTGTAGAGGTCATTGTAGGGTGACTCCTTGAGGTACGTAGGTCAGTAAATTTATGGTTTTTTAATAGGGTTCGGCACGATTGTACTCCATTTAGACGGCTAAAACACCACGAAAAACAGCCTTTTGTTGGAAAATCAAAGGAAAAATGAAAGCTTACAAGGTGGGTTACAGGGCGAGGCTATAAGCTGTCAGGCCTGTTGCTGTGAGGCCTGACAGCGGCAAAGGTGTTAGAACTTGTTCAATAATAAAGACAATTCTGCACTATCAAACAGATAAGTACTGTTGCAGTAATCACAACTGATCTCCAGTTTGCCTTCTGCTATATGCTCTTCGATAACAGACTTACCAAGACTAATAATAGCGGCCTCACATTTTTCTCTGGAGCAACCACAGACAAAACGTATAGCTTGCGGCGCGAACAACTCAACTTCTTCGTCGTGATACAAGCGGTGTAGCATTTGTTCAGTGGGTAAGTTCAGCAATTCGCTTGAGGTGATAGTGTCTGTGACTATCACTAAATCACTGAAGTCCTGTTTGGCTTTTTCAGGGTCTACAGGCAATACCTGCAACAGTAAACCCGCTGCCCGGCTGTGGCTTTCTGTCAGTTCAGTAAATAGATACAAACGGGTTGGCAACTGCTCAGACTGTGCAAAATAGGCTTCTAATGTTTCTGTCAGGCTATCTCCTGTCAAAGGGATAATGCCCTGATAACGTTCACCTTGTTTTGGCGTTATAGTGACCAGCATATAGCCTTCACCTATTAAGTCCCTGAAGCCTGTAGCGCCTATTTCAGCTTGCAGACGGGCTACTCCGCGAAACTCTTGCTCTGCAGTACCATTGACTGCGGCAAAACGCACAGGACCATCGCCTTGCAACTGCACTGCAATATCACCATCCAGTTTTAAGGTCGCTGTCAGCAAGCTGGTAGCAACCACCAGTTCCGCCAACAATTGTTTCACCGGATATGGGTAATCGTGATTTTGCAGCATTTGTTGCAGACTGTCGGAGGTGTACGCGATTTCGCCTCTGACGTCGCGCTGGTTAAATAAAAAACGTACTAACAGATCTTGATTCATAACATTACCTTAGGACCTAGGATTGCTGAGCTTTAATCAGCAGCAATTGACGCCGCATTTTTTTGTCCGGTTTGGTTTCCGGGTGAGGCGCGAACAGCACATTCATTTTACGTAACTCCGCGCGTTCAAGTTTAAGCTTGATACTCTCGTCTGTTTCCTGATAAAGAGCCTGAGCTAAAGGAGCTGACAGTCTTTTGTCAGATAAACCCACTACAAGCACAGTGCGCTCGTCTGTACCTTGTGTCAGTTTCACTGTTGCTCCGACTTCAACAGTTCGGCTTGCTTTACAACGCTGGCCATTATAATGAACTTTTCCGCCTTCGATCATGTCTTTTGCCAGCGCTCTGGTTTTGTAAAAACGACAAGCCAACGCTTTATATGTTTCAAATTATGTATCCACTTAAAGGCCTGTAAAGCCAAAAGTTAGGCAAATACTAACTTTAATCGACTAATCCACTGAATAAGTGGATACATTTTTTAGGATACATTTATTTCAAGCGTTGTTGAGTCGAAATTCCAGTATCAAGGATACAAAATTCGCGTTTTTATGCCTTGGACTCAAAGCGATTTTCCAGACCAAAGGCCCAAAAAAGCTCAAAACCGATCACATCTGAAATTGAAGCCGATTATGATTGCTGCGATTTAAGTAACAACAATTGTCGCCGCATTTTTTTGTCAGGCTTGGTATCAGGATGTGGAGCGAAAAGGTTGTTCATTTTTCGAAGTTCGGCCCGCTCCAAACGTAAAGTTTGGCTTTCGCTGGTTTCCTCGTATAACGCCTGAGCGAGAGGTGCAGCAAGCCGTTTGTCTGATAAACCTTTTACAATGATTGTTTTTTCATCAGTACCCTGTGTGAGTCTAATGGTCGCGCCAACTTCAACCATTCTGCTCGCTTTGCAGCGTTGGCCATTATATTGGACCTTTCCACCCTCAATCATGCTTTTTGCCAAAGTCCGGGTTTTATAGAATCTCGCGGCCCACACCCAGCTGTCCAAGCGAACCGAATCAACATTATCTTTACTCATAAGTCCTCGAAAAGCGATGCCAAGGTCTGCTACCAATAGTATGAATTAATTATACATGATGATGTCTTTTAGAGTGATTTTGACTTGTGGGGGTGATTGCATACAAGAAGTGCCAACGATGCACCTGTATCTATCTTCAACGCGACTTTATTAACTTTAAGCGTCACAGAAATTAATCTCAAACAGACCGACGCTATGCGCTAAAGCGGATATTCGTAATATATCTGGACGGGTACTCAGTGTTGTTTGCTTTCATCATAAAACAGGCAAGCTTTGAGCAAATCGATAGGCAC
Source organism: Rheinheimera sp. (assembly GCF_020217005.1). Taxonomy (GTDB): domain Bacteria; phylum Pseudomonadota; class Gammaproteobacteria; order Enterobacterales; family Alteromonadaceae; genus Pararheinheimera. The sequence continues at coordinate 15,161 of NZ_JAIWOI010000329.1, forward strand.
ATTTATCTGTTGCTGAAAAAGAAAAAACATTCTAGTTTAGAAACTTAGAGTGGATCGACCTAAAAATAACAGGCCAGATAAGAGTAATAATGTGCCAGCACGCGTTTGGTAGTAGCTAGCGGTGGTTGGTTGATTAATAAGTTAATGCTGCTGTTTCATCTGGTAGAACCAGATAACGCGTGCTGGCAACAATACACAATTGTTAAGCGTATAAATCATCATGACTTGGAGGTAACGGTAGGTATTGAAGCAAGAGCAGTGATCTCGTTCGGGTTGGAAGTGAATGTTGAAGTGAAAGCGAAAGCCGTAATGGAGGTAATCATGGATAATTTGATCGTATTTATTACATGCGTTTGGTGCGGAGTGGCGTTTTTGCGGGCCTGGTGGGACACTTTCAATCCGAACGAGAGATCAGTAATTGTGAATTACCTGCCAGATCCAGGAAAAACGAGAGGGGGTTCGATTCCTCCTCCCCGCACCAATTAATGAGCGCAGCAACATAGTGTCAGTACTTAACAAGGGCAGGCACGGCGACTGCTTTTTCGTTTAGGCTTCGCCTCAAACATATATTCACGCATGTTGCGGGCGTTAACTTTCTTCGGAGTTTATGGCATTGATAGAAGAATCTTGTAGCTTAATTGGGACTTGGATAGAGCCGAAATATGTAATTCCGGCAGCTATGGCATTGCTATCGTCAGGGCTTTTTCCATTTTTTCTTCACAAATATAAAATGACTAGAGAGCGTGAGGAAAAGTTGTTCGATACTAGAAAAACGGAATACCAAGAATATTTCAAAGTGATGGAAAGAGCTGCTCGGTTGGCGGGACAAGATTATGACAAATTCTTATCTGAAACATTGCCTGAAGCTTCATTGCGCCTTTATAAAGAAGAGTCCTCACCTGAATCGTTAGTTAATTATCAAAATACAATGAATGAATTTACCAAAGGTATTCAGGAAGGTTTTCAAAAGGCAACTCATGAGTTAGTCGGGTTGCGGATTGTATGCTCAGATACACTGGCTGGGTTACTAGATAAATTTGAATCATTGTACAAAGATATTCTTTCTCTCCAACCCATGATGTTAAAGGAAATTAGAGAGTCTATGACTCCTGAGTCATTTATGTCTGGTGAGTTTAATTTCGAAACACCTACCCAAGTAAAAATGGTAGAAATGGGCACTAATTTAGGCTTGCTCAGAGATGCCATTATAAAGCAAATGCGAATAGAGCTTGGTTATAAAAGTTAACAAACAGAGACGGTTTTTCGTCATGGTTTCACCTTAAAAGCGAAGTTACACATACTGAGAGCGTGAATGTCTGCAATTGTTCAAAGCGTAGATCGGTTCTGTGCCAAAAGCGGAAATTTACTGAGATTCGACTAGATCGGCGCTTTTCACTGAAAGCAGACAATCCTGCCAAAACTAAAGCTGAGCTCTCGAAAATTTCGAGACTTCAATACATCGTTAAAACGTAAAAAAGC
>NZ_JAIWOI010000330.1 GCF_020217005.1 Rheinheimera sp.
TTGATCCCTGGAATCCCCTTCATTTAATCAGCTCCTTTGTTTAAGCCGCTGGGCAGTACAAAAGAGCGATGTGGAGTACAAAATAGCATTGTGGAGTACTATTTAGCGTTGTAATTCACAACTTCTTCACCTGCCGCCTGGCGGTCGGCATGATAGCTGGAGCGCACGAATGGGCCCGACGCGACATGTTTAAAGCCTAACTCATAACCAATACGTTTTATTTCATCAAACTCATCCGGCGAGACATAACGTTTGACTGGTAAATGGTGTTTGCTTGGCTGCAGGTATTGACCTACGGTCAGCATATCAACGTTATGCGCGCGTAAATCACGCATCACTTCGATGATCTCTTCCGTAGTTTCGCCTAAACCAACCATAAGGCCAGATTTAGTCGAGACTTCAGGATGGGCCTCTTTATAACGGCGCAGTAATTCTAACGACCATTTGTAGTCAGCGCCCGGGCGGGCCAGCTTGTACAAACGTGGCGCAGTTTCCAGGTTGTGGTTAAACACGTCTGGTGGAGTTTGCGTCAGAATCTCTAATGCTGCATCCATACGGCCACGAAAATCCGGTACCAGTACTTCAATTTTAATGGCTGGGCTTTCACGACGAATAGAGCTAATACAATCAGCAAAATGCTGGGCACCACCATCACGCAAATCATCACGGTCTACAGAAGTAATTACCACGTATTTCAGCGCCATGTCTTTGATTGTTAAGGCCAGTTTTTCCGGCTCTTCTGCATTGGGGGGCAGAGGGCGACCATGAGCTACATCACAAAACGGGCAACGTCTGGTACAGATGGCACCTAAAATCATAAAAGTGGCTGTACCGTGGTTAAAGCATTCTGACAGGTTAGGGCAGGATGCTTCTTCACATACAGAATGCAAACCGTGTTTACGCATGGCGCCTTTGATTTGTTCAATCCTATCTGTACTGCGTGGTAATTTGATTTTTAACCAGTCTGGCTTACGCAACATTTCGTCACGCTCTGTCGGCAGGACTTTGACTGGGATCAGGGCCATTTTTTCGGCATCACGTAACTTGACGCCAGGTTCCATACGAGCTGTTTTGATGGTCATATTACTCACTTAACCCTGTTTTGCGCTCAATCTGGCTCACTGCCAGTTGAGCCACAAATTGTGACTGCAAAGCTTGTTTTGCTTCATCCACTGTCTGTGGACCTGCAATATCTTTGGTTTGGATCATCTGCATGCCGGCATAACCGCACGGATTGATCCTGGAAAAAGGTGATAAATCCATATTCACATTTAAAGCCAGACCGTGAAAGGTACAGCCTTTTCGCACCCGCAATCCCAGCGAAGCGACTTTTTGTTCCTGCACGTACACACCTGGTGCGTCAGCTTTGGCATAAGCTGCAATGCCATAAGGGGCCAAAGCCTGAATAATCACTTGCTCAATTAAAGTGACCAGCTCACGCACCCCCAGCTTCCGTCTTTTAATATCCAGCAAAACGTAAGCCACAAGTTGCCCTGGTCCGTGATAAGTCACCTGACCGCCTCTGTCAACCTGTACTACAGGAATATCACCCGGCATCAACAAATGCTCGGCTTTGCCAGCCTGCCCTTGGGTAAATACCGGGTCATGTTCTACAAACCACAATTGATCCGGACTTAATTCTGCCCGCTCATCTGTGTATTTTTGCATGGCTTGCCATACTTCGACATAAGGCTGGCGGCCTAAATCCCGTATCACTAAGCCTTGAGGATCAACCACAACGAACTCCGGTTCAGTTGAAAGTGACGCATTATACCTGCACTGCCACTAAAAAGGGCAGAGTCACTCGTCAGATCACATAACGAACCAGTTCTAAACGGCCAAGTTCTGTGTACAGCAGTTCCATATGTTCTTTGCTGGTGACAGTGACAGCGACACTGACGGAATGATAATTCCCTTTGCTGCTGGGGCGGACCTGTGGGTTGTAGTCGTCTGCTTTCGCGTGTTCTTGCAGTACCACCACTATATGGTCCACCAGCTCTGGTACAGCGACGCCCAGCACTTTAAAATTTACGGAGCATGGAAACTCTAAAAATTCATCAAAGCGGGTGTCTTTTACTTCAATTGTCATGATGTTCTGCTCACAAAAATAATCTTTATCTATTTTAACAAAAAGTCCCGGCCTTGCCGGGACTAATTTGGATATGGGCTGTATGTCCATACCCAAAGTAATTGGAATTGCAGTGCGGCGACAAGTGCTTCAGACCCCAGGGCTCATAGTGTCCTATATGACTGGGGCGCGTTGTCAACCAAGCTACAGCTCCAAGCGCGAAGCGTACTATTGAAAACGCATTTTCACCATATCTACTAAGCGGCTGAATAATCCCGCTTGCTCGATATCTTCAAGCGCTACTAAAGGGAATTCGGCTATGTCTTTGTCACCTAACTTTAAGTAAACAGTGCCAAGTACCTGCCCCTTAGATATGGGGGCTATCAGTTCCTGATTCAATTTAAAATCAGCTTTTAAATCTTTACGTTGATTGCGCTGCAGTGTAATAGGGGTTTCTGCTAATACACCTAAGGTAATAATCTCTTTAGTACCTTGCCATACACGCTGCTCTGCAAACTTTTCACCGGCTTTATATGGAGAAAAGGTTTCGAAAAAGCGAAAGCCATAAGTCAGTAATTTTTTATTTTCAGCTTCACGGATTTTGGCGCTTTCAGTTCCCATCACCACAGAAATTAAGCGCATATCGTCTTTGGTAGCTGAAGTGATCAGGCTGTAACCAGCCTCTGAGGTGTGACCTGTTTTAATACCATCGACGTTCAGGCTTTTATCCCACAATAAACCGTTACGGTTGTATTGTTTGATGCCGTTAAACACATACTCTTTTTCTGAGTAAATTTTATATTCTTCAGGCGTATCCCGGATCAGGGCTACTGATAATTTCGACATATCACGGGCTGTAGTGCGCTGAGTTTCATCAGGCAAGCCATGGGCATTTGCGAAATGGGTATTATCCATACCAAGACGCACTGCATGGGCGTTCATCAGTTCAACAAAGGCTCCTTCTGTGCCTGCTATGTGTTCGGCCATAGCCACACAAGCGTCGTTACCGGACTGAATAATGATGCCACGGTTTAACTCTTCTACACTGATGGTTTCACCCACTTCGATAAACATTTTCGACGAGTCTGAATACTGTTTAGCCCAGGCGTTTTCTGTGATGGTGACAGGATCGGACGGCTTAATGGTGCCGTTTTTGATCTCTGTACCAATGATATAGCTGGTCATCATTTTGGTCAGGCTGGCTGGCGCCAGTGGTTCATCTGCATTGCCCTCGGCTAACACTGCGCCAGTATGGTAATCAATCAGAATATAACCTTTAGCGTTGACTTCCGGCGGTTGCGGCGTCATTTGCGCTGCAGTTAACGGGGCTGTTTGTCCGGCTGCTAAAAAACTGGCAACACCAAAGGAGCAAGCAATAAAAATTCTGGAGTACGTATTCATGAGACCTTTCTTATGTTGTTGAGCTGAGTTCATTCTTAAACGAAATCAACCGTGGTTTTAACCACAGCTTTTCTTATCTGTAATATAAGCCGATGGGTAGTCGGCGCTTTTAAAACGTTCCAGCCAGCTGTTCGCTTCGGCCGCTGAAGGCATTGGACCCGCCAATAACCGGAAAATTCCATTGCCATCATTAATTTGTGTCGAGACAGACCATTGCTGCTGCAGATCTGCGCCTAATTGTTGTAGTTTTTCTCTGTTGCTACTGGCAACTAATTGGATAAAGCAGCCCGTGACTTTTGTTGCCGCTGATACCGGCGCAGAGACTGGCGCTGGCGCAGCAGGTCTTGTCACAGCGGGAATTGCAGCCGGAGCCGCGATGCTGCCAGGTCTTGGTCCTGCAGGGTTAGAGGCAATGGTAGTTTCTTCAAACTGATTGCTTCTGCTACCCAAGCCCATGGCATAACTTTCCTGATTGGTCATGGCTGGCGAAGCTAGTAGCTCAACCTGAACTGGCGCCGTGCCTTTGCCCATCATGCCAATTTTGTAAGCAGCAGAATAAGATAAGTCGATCACTCTATCCTGATGAAATGGACCACGATCGTTAACCCTGACTATGGCAGATTTGCCATTTTCGAGATTGGTCACCCGGACATAGGATGGCAAAGGCAACGTCTTATGGGCAGCTGTCATGGCAAATACATTATAAGTTTCGCCATTAGACGTTAAATGACCATGAAACTTATGACCGTACCAGGAGGCAATGCCATTTTCCTTATATTCCATCAGGTCGGTACGGGGGGAGTAATCTACGCCATAAATGTTGTAAGGTTTATTCCCGCCGCGACTTAAGGCTTCAGCACGAGGTTCAGGGTCGGTCATTTCCAGCAAAGTGGGGAGACGGGTAGGGTGACTGTCTGTCGCTTGTGAATAACGGCCTTTGTTGGGTTCTTCCCAGGTCGGGCTGGTTTCAGAGGCGGTTGAAGTTGGCTCTGGTGTTTGTGAACAGGATGCCAGCATCAGAGTACAGCATAAAGCGCTTATCTTTTTAATCATGGGTTCTTTCTACTGCTGAGCTAAAAGTCGTTTATGGGTGCTGATTGACATTAGAATACCAAAACCAGCCATTAGTGTAACCATGGATGTCCCACCGTAGCTAATCAAAGGTAAAGGTACTCCTACTACAGGCAACAGCCCTGATACCATACCAATATTCACAAACACATAAACAAAAAATGTCAAAGTGATACTGCCAGCCAGCAGTTTACTGAAGTTGTCCTGAGCGCGGCTGGCGATAATTAGGCCCCTGGCAATAATAAAAGCGTATAACACCAGCAAAAATAACACGCCTATCATGCCAAGCTCTTCACTAAAGACCGCAAAAATAAAGTCAGTGTGACGCTCAGGTAAAAACTCCAGTTGTGACTGGGTACCATGCATCCAGCCTTTGCCTTCAAAACCGCCGGAACCTATGGCAATTTTTGACTGGATAATATGGTAACCCGAACCTAGCGGGTCGCTTTCCGGATTTAAAAAGGTCAGTACACGGCGCTTTTGGTAGTCGTGCATTACAAAAAGCCACATGCTGTAGCTGGCAATAGGGATAATTAAGGCGATGGACGTGATAATGCGCCAGCTCATACCACCTAAAAACAACACAAAAACTCCAGCCACAAAAATTAGTATGGAGGTGCCTAAATCCGGTTGTTGCTGAATAAGGACTGTTGGAATGGCGCACATGACAAAGCCAACGATTAAATGCTTAAATTTCAGTGGCAAAGGGTGAGAGGACACATACCAGGCAACAGCCATAGGCACGGCCAGTTTCATTACTTCGGAGGGCTGAAACTTCATAAAACCTAAGTCCAGCCAACGCTGTGCGCCTTTGCCTATATGACCAAAGGCCAGCACCATGACCAGCATGGCGGTGCCTGCCAAAAACAGTGGCACAGCCCAAAAACTAAAGGTCTGAGGTTTAACCTGAGCAAGCAGCAGCATAGCGCCAAAAGCGATCAATAAACGGGTGCTATGCGCCGCCATCATGTCCCAGTGCTGACCACTGGCACTGTAAAGAACAAATAAACCAGTGCAACACAACACCAGCAATCCGGCAAATAGCGGACCGTCCAGATGTAACTTCGCCAGTAAGCCTTTGTGGCTTGGATCTTTAAGCAAGGTCATGGCTGAGCTCCCGCTGCGCTTTGGCGAGTAAAATAGTGATCCATCATTTTACGGGCTATAGGGCCTGCATTAGCACCCCCGCCACCGGCATTCTCTAAGGCGACTGTAACCAGTATGCTAGGGTTTTCTGCCGGAGCGTATGCAATAAACATAGCGTTGTCTCTGTGTACTTCTTTAATAGCATTGGCATCATACTTCTGGTTGGCAGCCATATTAATAACCTGAGCCGTACCAGATTTACCTGCAGCACTGTAGCTGATGCCTTTAAAGGCATTAAAACCTGTTCCACCTTGCACCATAACGGTCTGGCGCATCGCCTCTTTAGCAATACGCCAATTGTTGTGATCCTTGACCTCCATTGCGGTTTGCAGCGGAGCGATCAGGCTAGTGTCTTTGCCCTGACTGCGGAAATAACGGCCCATATGAGGGGTGGGTCTTTGACCATCGTTGACCAGAATGGCGGTGGATAAAGCCAGTTGCATTGGAGTCACGCTCCAGTAACTTTGCCCTATGCCTAAGGAGACGGTATCACCCGGATACCAACTTTGTTTATGTCTGGCCCTTTTCCATTCTTTCGACGGCATCAGGCCGGCACTCTCTTCCATCACATCTATGCCGGTACGGGAGCCAAAACCAAATTTTTTCATATAGTCAGAAATTCTGTCTATGCCGAGTTTCACTGCCAAATCATAAAAATAGGTATCGCAACTTTTCGTAATAGCAGTGTAAACATCAACCCAGCCATGGCCCCATTTCACATGGTCACGATAAGCCCTACTGTAGTTTGGGAGCTTATAAAAACCCGGGTCCGGTATTCGGGTTTGTTCCGTTACAGTGCCGTTTTCCAAACCTAAGACAGCCATATGAGGTTTAATGGTTGAGGCCGGAGGGTAAACCCCTTGAGTGACACGGTTGACCAGTGGCCGATCTGGCGAATTCAGCAGTTCCCGGTAGTTTTTACCACTGATGCCGTGGACAAATAAATTCGGGTCGTAGCTAGGATTACTATAAAAGGCTAATATGGAGCCATCACGGGGATCCATGGCTACTACGGCGCCTCTGTTGTTTCCAACCAGTTCCCTAGCTTTTTGCTGCAGGCTCATATCAATGGATAACACTAAATCTTCGCCTGAAGTGGCTGGTTTTGAATCCAAAATTCGGATCACTCTGCCTCTGTTATTCACTTCGACTTGTTCAAAACCTACCTGACCATGTAACTGACTTTCGTAAAAACGCTCCAGGCCTATTTTGCCAATATCGCGGCTGGCGGCGTAGTTCGCACTGACTCCTTCTTCTTCCAGCTTGGCCAGCTCTTTGGCGTTAATTTTTCCTATATAGCCTAACGCATGAGTGAATAATTCACCAAAAGGGTAGTGCCTTGTTAAACGTGCCTCTAAGGTCACGCCCGGTAATCTGTGCTGGTTGACCGCAATAATTGCCACTTCCTTTTCGGTCAGATGTTCTTTCACAGCTATGCTGACAAAACGCCTGTGATACTTCACTTCTTTTAAAAATTCTTGCTGGCGCTCAGGGCTGATTTCAATCAGGCGAGCTAATTCAGCCAGAGTTTCCGGAATATTTTTCACTTGCTCGGGAATTAACTCGACTGAATGAATAGGGCGGTTTTCGGCTAATAAAATACCGTTACGATCATAGATTAAGCCGCGATTTGGTGGCTGCGGGATCAACTTAATACGGTTGCCATCGGCACGAGTCATGTAATGTTCGTGCATAACTACTTGCAGCTTATATTGATTAAATACCACCACACAAAAACAAATCAGTACCACAGCAAAACCAAACATAGCCCGCTGATTAAACATCTGGCTTTCGGCTGCAGGATCCTGAATGGAGGGGCGTTTTTTAATCATTGTTAGCCGCGACGCTTACGTTGACAAGGAATAATGGTTTTTATGCTCTCACAAATCAGTGCCTTAGCAAAATCAAACCAAACCATCTGACCAAACATCCGGCTGTTTAACTTTAGGTTATCGATCTGAGAGCTGTGTTTTATCATGCTTATTCGCGATGGTAGGGGTGGTTTGTACTAATACTCCAGGCACGGTACAGGCTTTCGGCCAACACCACGCGGACCATAGGGTGAGGCATAGTCAGAGCTGATAATGACCATTTGCCTTCGCTGGCCGCAATACAAGCCGGGGCTAAGCCTTCGGGGCCTCCAACCAATAAACAGACATCACGGCCATCCATTTGCCATTGCGTCAGTTTTTGTGCCAATTGTGGACTGCTCCAGTTGGCACCTTCGACCTCCAGCGTAATAATGCGGGCGCCTTTGGGCACAGCGGCCAGCATTTTTTCGCCTTCGGTTTCCAGAATACGTTTAATATCCGCATTTTTACCGCGCTTACCCGCCGGAATTTCAATGAGTTCCAGTGGTAAATCACGCGGAAAACGACGGGCATATTCTTCATAAGCCGTAGTGACCCAATCAGGCATTTTGGTGCCGACTGCAATCAGCATTAACTTCATGCCGTTAAACGCTCCAGAGTTTCTCTAACTGGTAAAAGCTGCGACTTTCTTCCTGCATCACATGGGCTATCACTTCACCCAAATCAATCAGTACCCACTCGCCTGAACCTGAGCCTTCAATACCCAATACGCTAATGCCGGCTTTTTTCGCTTCTTTCGCCAGATGATCGGCAATAGAACGGGTATGACGGTTTGAGGTGCCTGAGCAGATCACCATGGAATCTGTCACATTGGATTTCTCTCTGACATCCAGGCTGACAATATCCTTGGCTTTCATGTCGTCCAGCTTGTCGAGGACGAATGCTAATAACTCTTGTGCTTGCACTTTTTACTCCGGGATCTAAAAACGCGGTATGTTAACACTTTTTAGCAGGATCTTATACCCAAGTTACTTGAAGTTTTGGCGATGCGACAAGCCAGCAAGACCTCAGGAGCATAGTCAAGCTGTGAGACTGGGGCGAGATGGCGCAGTCAACAAAGCAACAACTTGAACAACGACGTTTTTATATGGCGCTGTACAGCCTTTCTGAATTTATATAGCGCAGTACTTCGGCTGGGATCAGTTGCTTTAGTTCGGCACACTGCTGATTTTTTTCTAGCTCAGTACGGATCCGCGTTGCACTCAAATCCAGCGGAGGGTTATTCAGTAGCATAATTTTGCCGGAGTCGAGCAAATGTAAGTCTTGCAGAGCTGTGGTGCCATACTGCTCAAGCAGCGAAGGGCAATCGCCATCGTCTGCCGTACTTCCGGGTCTTTGGCACACCACCAGGTGCGCTAGTTGTAAAATACTCTGCCACTGATGCCACTGTTTAAAATAAGCCAGGGAATCCATGCCCATCACAAACAACAATCCACCCCGCGGATACTGATCGCGCAGCAAACGTAAACTGTCGACTGTGTACGACGGACTCTGTTTATTCAACTCCAGGGGTTGCAGTGACAGGCCCTGGAAAGGTGCAATGGCCAATTGCACCATAGCAGCTCTATGTTGTGCGCTGACGCCAGGGCTGGCGCGATGCGCCGGCAAATGGCAGGGCATCAGTTGGACCTCACGCACTGCGCAATGCGTTAATACATACTGGGCACAGGCCAAATGTGCCTGATGTATGGGATCAAAAGTGCCGCCAAAGACGGCAAAGGCGCGATCAGGGCGTGAAGTCGGCATAACGCTGCTGCAATGAAAATACTTTAGACACAGGACTGACAAGCAGGCTGACTAAATGGCCCAGCGCCAGTTCAGGGTTGCTTAACGCACCTGATTTAAAAGCGCGGTCAAAGGCGGCCAGTTCCTGTTGTACATAACCCAGCCATTTGGCTGGCAAACGTGACACAGCCGTCTGATACATAGGCTGACGTTTAGGCCAAATGGCATTTTTTTTAAAAAAATCAGCCAGCGGTTTGCCTTGTTGCTGGGCCAGATGCATTTGCATCAGAGTGGCCACTTCTTTTTGCAGCTGCCAGGCGATAATCACGGGTTCAGTGTCCTGCTGTAATAACCGATCAAGCCGATGCAAGGCTTCGTTACCCTGCCCAGAAAGTAAGGCGTCCACTAATTGGAACACCGAAAAGTGTGACTGGTCGGCTAAATGCTGTTCCAGAAGTTCAGCATCTATTGTGCCACTGATCAGGCTTAACCCCAGCTTTTCTAACTCTTGAGCGGCGGCTAATAAATTACCGGCGCAGTGGTGCTGCATCAACGTAATGGCGTCAGGTGTTAAATGCAACTTTAGCTGTGCGCCTCTTTGCTGCAGCCAACGCTGAAACTGTTGATCGTCCAGCGGATAAAACTGCACTTGGACTGCTTGTTCGGCTAGCGTTTTAAACCAGGCCGATTTGGCGTAATCGTTAGCATTTTTAGAAGC
>NZ_JAIWOI010000331.1 GCF_020217005.1 Rheinheimera sp.
ATGCAGCACCAGAATTAAATCCGGATGCAGCAAAGAAGGCAGTTGTTTTAATAAGTCGTTTGCGCCCGTTGGTAACTTGGCAGGTAACTCCAGCTCAAAAATGCGGCGCGGAGAAAACAGCGATAGGTTATTCAGCTCCATCAGAAAATCGTTCCAACTGAAACTGCTGTCCCAGCTGTAACTTTGTCTCTCTTCAAAGCCTTGTTTTTTTGCCGCCGCACGAATCAAATCTATGCTTTCCTGCTTTTGCAACGGCTCCTCACCAAACACCAGGTACACTGAAGTCAGGCTTTTTTGTAACTGTGCAGCAAGCTGATTGCTATACAGTTTCAGCATCAGTTGATCCGGTTTAACTGACGGATAATCCGACTGGCTGCCTGAGAACGTAATTCCTGCAGTAACAGATCAAGCTCTTTGGCTTTGGCCAATGCCAGATTGGGGTCATCCTGATAATCACGGGTCAGCTCAAACTGAAATTCCTGAATGTCCCGCTCTGGCAGTAATAACTGATACTTCACTCTATAGATCAGTTCGTATTCTGCCACCTGACCATTGGGAAACAACGACAAGGTACGGCGTTCCAGACTATCCTGCTGTAGCAGCAGAGCCGGAGCTTTAGGATCCAATTCTGTCAGCAATTTCACCTCATTGCTTTTGAGCTGTTCAGACAACAGGCTGGCCAGCTCAGAATGCTTTTTGGCGTCAACAAAAATAGCAGGATAACGTTCCAGCGGCAGGCTACCACGCAAGTGGAAGCCACAGCTGCTCAGAAGCAGGCTGCTGACCAGCAGCCCTGTCCAGATCAAGTGTTTTTTCATTTTATCCTACGGCCAGGCTCAGCAATTTACCCGGAACATAGATCACTTTGCGGATAGTGACACCTTCCAGGAAACGCTGCACGTTTTCTTCAGCATGAGCAAGTTCCAGCACTTGTGCTTCAGTCGCATCCGCTGAGACTGTTACTTTAGCCCGGACTTTACCGTTAATTTGCACTACGACAAGTTTTTCATCTTCCACCATAGCAGCCGCATCAGCCACTGGCCATGGGCTTTGTTCCAATGCTGTGGTAAAACCTAACTCCTTCCACAGGTACTGCGATAAGTGAGGCGTGATAGGGTTCAGTAACTGAATTAAGGTCTGAATACCTTCACGTTTTACTTGCTTGTCTGCATCTGTATCCACAGGCGCTTTTTGTACTTTGTTGGTCAGCTCCATAATGGCGGCCACAGCTGTATTAAATACGTTGCGACGGCCTATATCGTCTGACACTTTAGCGATAGTTTTGTGAATATCGCGGCGCAGCGCTTTTTGATCGGAGTTTAATTCCAAAGAGGTCACAGCGTTGCTGAACAGCTCTTTGTGATCGGCTGCCAAAGTCCAGATGCGGCGTAAGAAACGGTTTGCACCTTCTACGGCTGAATCCTGCCATTCCAGAGTTTGTTCTGGTGGCGCAGTAAACATCATAAACAAACGCACTGTGTCGGCGCCGTATTGGTCTATCACGAGCTGTGGGTCTATACCGTTGTTTTTCGACTTGGACATTTTGCTCATGCCAGCGGATAACACCGGCTTGCCGTCTGTCTTTAAAATAGAGGCTGTAATACGGCCTTTTTCATCACGTTCTGTCGCGACGTCGGCAGGAGAGAACCACTCTTTGCCACCGTTTTCAGTTTCGCGGTAGAAAGTGTCTGCCAACACCATGCCCTGGCACAATAAACGTTTGAACGGTTCGTCGCACTGCACTAAACCTACGTCACGTAACAGTTTATGGAAGAAGCGTGAGTACAATAAGTGCAAAATGGCGTGTTCAATACCACCAATGTACTGATCAACCGGCAGCCAGTAGTTGGCTTTGGCTGGGTCCAGCATAGCCTGGTCATGGTCCGGACTGCAGTAACGGGCATAGTACCAGCTCGATTCCATAAAGGTATCGAAGGTGTCAGTTTCATGCAAAGCGGCCTGGCCGTTGTAGGTGGTTTTTGCCCACTCCAGATCGGCTTTGAGTGGCGAGGTTACACCATTCATCACCACATCTTCTGGCAAACGCACCGGCAGCATCTCTTCCGGAACAGGCACTTGAGTACCATCTTCCAGTGTCAGCATAGGGATAGGCGAACCCCAGTAACGTTGACGGGATACACCCCAGTCACGTAAACGGTAATTCACTTTCACCTGACCTACACCCATAGCGGCTAATTTGTCGGAAATAGCTTTAAAAGCGGCAGAAAAATCTAAACCGTTAAATTCAGCTGAATTAATCAGCACGCCTTTTTCAGTAAAGGCGGCACTGGTTAAATCGCACTGTGCAGTGCTGCCTGCTTCAGGCTCCACCACTTGTTTTATAGCTAAACCGTATTTAGTAGCAAATTCAAAATCGCGCTGATCGTGACCAGGTACGGCCATCACTGCGCCTGAGCCGTAATGCATCAACACAAAGTTAGCGACCCACACCGGTACCTGTTCACCTGTTAATGGGTGAATAGCAAACAAACCTGTTGGCGCGCCTTTTTTCTCCATGGTCGCCATGTCGGCTTCGGCCATTTTGCCGCCTTTGCAGTCGTCAATAAAAGCCTGTAATTCTGGATTGTTGACTGCAGCTTGTTGGGCTAATGGATGCTGAGCGGCCACTGCTACGTAAGTCACGCCATATAAAGTGTCCGGACGTGTGGTGTAAACAGTCATGGTCTGTTCTGAACCTGCCACTTTAAACTCGATCTCTACGCCTTCTGAGCGGCCGATCCAGTTTTTTTGCATGGTTTTGACTTGCTCAGGCCAGTCGTCTAACTGGTCTAAGTCTTGTAATAATTCTTCGGCGTAATCTGTGATTTTAATAAACCACTGTGCCAGATCGCGTTGTTCTACCAAAGCACCTGAACGCCAGCCGCGGCCGTCAATCACTTGCTCGTTGGCCAATACGCACTGGTCCACAGGGTCCCAGTTCACAGTGGCCATTTTTTTGTAGACCAGGCCTTTTTCAAACAGCTTGGTAAAGAACCATTGTTCCCACTTGTAGTATTCAGGTTTACAGGTCGCGACTTCGCGGTCCCAGTCGTAACCAAAACCTAAGCGTTTCAGTTGGCCTTTCATGTAGTCGATATTGGCGTAGGTCCATTTGGCTGGTGCTGTTTTATTGGCAATAGCAGCGTTTTCAGCGGGTAAACCAAAAGCATCCCACCCCATAGGTTGCATCACGTTTTTGCCCTGCATGCGCTGGAAACGGCTGATCACATCACCTATGGTGTAGTTACGCACATGGCCCATATGTAAGCGGCCACTTGGGTACGGGAACATGGAGAGGCAGTAGTATTTTTCTTTGGAAGCATCTTCTACTACTTTAAAGGCGTTTGTTTGTTCCCATTCCTGTTGCAGCTGCTGTTCAATCAACTGCGGATTATATTGTTCGTGCATTAAAAACCTTCCAACGTGAAGTCAAAACCAGACCGATGAAACCGGCGGGAAAAATTGCCGCTAGCATACCGCAAGCAGGGGGTCGGCAACAACTGCAACAAAAGGCAATCCTTGCATTGTTTTATTTTGTTGCAAGGCTCTTGTCCACTGTGTTGCCGCTGCCTAAAGTGGTGAACTTAAAATAAAAACTTCACAAAAGGGGCGGCTGATGTTTGGCATTGAAAATCTGTGGTTATTTATTATCTCTGGTTTGTTGCTGAATATTTCACCAGGACCGGATACAGTGCTGATTGTCAGCCGCAGCGCCAGTCAGGGCTGGCGTGCTGGTTTGGTCGCTGTTGCAGGCATTGGCACAGGAGTTTGCGTGCATATTTTTGCTGCAGCTTTGGGTGTGTCGGCTTTGCTGGCTACTTCGGCGACAGCTTTTACTCTGGTTAAACTGGCTGGTGCGGCTTATTTATTGTATCTGGGCGCTAAAATGCTGTTAGCAAAAAGCGCGGCGCAAGGCGTTATTGCCAGGCCGGTATCAACCGCATCTTTTCGAACTATTTTCCTGCAGGGCTTTGTCACTAATGTACTGAACCCCAAAGTGGCGCTGTTTTTCTTAGCTTTTGTACCACAGTTTATTGCCGTGGATGCGGCTAACAAAGCTTTGGCTTTTGTTATTTTGGGTTTTATTTTTAACCTTAACGGTATGCTTTGGTGTGTGTGTTTAGCTATCAGTGCTGGCCTTGCCGGACAAAAAATGCAAGTCAGCTCAGGTGTGGCAAAGCTGTTAAACAAAGGGATTGGTGCTTTATTTGTCGCTTTGGGGGTAAAACTAGCGCTGGCAGAGCAGCGCTAGTTATTGAGTTTAATCGGGTAAAGCAGCTAATACTTTGCCAACCAGTTGATTTAACTCATCACCATTACCAATCCAGCGCGCGACCATCAGCAAATCGTGGTCTTTGTCGATGTAAATAATATTGCGGCCAGCACCCTGAAAAGTAACAGCGGTTTCAGGGGCGCTTGGTAAAGCTTTACGGCCAGGATTTAAAAACCAATTGGCAAAGCCGTACTCAGGATTGGCCGTGCCGCCTGTACTGGCCAGTTTGATCCATTCTTTGCTGATCAACTGCTTATCCTGCCACTTGCCATCCCGCAAAAACAAATACCCAAAACGGGCTAAATCCCAGGCGTTGATAAACATGCCACCGCCCCAATGGCCGCCGCCTGACACCGACTGTATCTTTTGGCCATCCAGCTCAATCCAGCTGTTGTCGTAGCCATACCAGCGCCATGTAGATGACGCGCCAATAGGCATCATGATCTGTTCGTTTAGCACTTGAGGTAATGCTTTACGCCAGACATACAAAGTCGATAATGCCAGCAGATTCACCCGTACATCATTGTATTTGTAATGGCTGCCCGGTGTGCGTAGCGGCCGTTTTGGCCAATCAGCCGGAGTTTTACCTTCAGGTCGGTCAGCCCAGTCCGGTTTGCCCCACAAAGTGCCTTGCCAGTCGCTGGTTTGACGTAGCAGATGATCCCAGCGAATTTGGCTGTTGTGTGCGCCCTGATATAAATCCACACCATGTGGCATATAGCCATCTACTTTGTCCTGCAGGTTACGAATTAAGCCCTGTTGCCAGGCAAGACCTGTTACTGTAGTTAAAAAGGTTTTAGTGATGCTATGGGTCATATCCACAGCCTGAGTATCGCCCCACTGGGCTATCACTGCACCTTTGTAAATAATGATACCGTTGGCAGGAGCGCGGGTTTTCATTGGGCCAATAATCTGGTCATAAGGCTCTTTGGCACCAAAGGTGGTGGCCTGATGAATGGCTTGATCCGGGTCTGCTTGGTTTTCAGCCTGGATGGCGTAATCCACTGCCTGTTGTAGCAAAGTCGCGTCCACTTTTAATTCGGCTGCTGGTTTGTGTTGCCACTGCCCTGCAGGTGGAAAGTACTCTGCCGTGCTAGCTGCACTAAAAAACAAAGCAAAAGCGGTAAAAGCAAAATTAAGTTTCATCAACAACCCCTTTTATAGTTCTGTCTGCAGACTGAGCTTCAGCGCTAAAAGCCGCAATAGTCTTGCGACTAAAAAGCCAGGCTACAGGTTTAAAATCCGGCCAGTTGATTTTGCCCGTCTATACTAAACAAAAGTAGTAAGGGGGTTTTATGTCCGATTTTAAAGAAAAATATCAGAATTGGCTCAATGAGTTAGCTACTATGTTTAAAGAAGGGCGGCAGCAGCAACTGGATAATCTGGTCGGTTTTGCCGACACAGTCAAAGCTTATATCAAAGCAGGTAAAGAGCTGACCGCTTATGAAACCCAACTCTTTATCGAAACCTTTAAACGTCAGGCCACAGAAGCAGAACAAGCACCATCCCTCTGGCCAGAAACGCTGTGGTATGAACTTTCACTCATTACCGACAAAACCCAGATTGAATGGCAGGAACTGATGCAGGATTTAGAGCATCAAGGTACGTATCTGCAAGGTGAAGAAGTGGGCATGGGGTTGTATCAATGCCAGCAGTGTCAGCAACAACAGGCCTTTTACCATCCGTCTGAATTAGGTGCTTGTGTTTATTGTGGAGGGCAGCATTTTAGTCGTCATGGATTACCCGTTTAAACCCGTCGTCTTTGAAGCTGCAGCTTTGTTGACTGCGCCAGTCGCCTTCCTGCAACTCCAGGTTACTTGGGTTTATATCCTTCATTTTATTCAATGATTTGTTAAGATGACGGAAATTGTAGTTTTCATCTTTTAACACTAAGCAGGTTGCATGACGCACAACAGCCATAAATATGCTTTAACCGCCGAACATTTAGGCCCACAATTGGACAAGAACCTAATCCAGCAAGCGCTGGACGTGACAGGTTTATCCAGCACTTTTATCGGCCAGGACAGAGCGAAGGCAGCATTAAATTTTGCCATTGGCATGGATATGCCGGGGTATAACCTCTATGTGATGGGCGAACCGGCTTTAGGTCGTTACACCTTAGTGCAGGATATTTTGCAGCAAGCCGCCAGCGAAAAAGCCACGCCAGACGACTGGTGTTATATCAATAACTTTGATGATGAACGTATTCCGGGCACCTTACGTTTAGTGCCGGGTGAAGGCAAAGTGCTGGTGAAAAAGGTCGAAGCCTTAATAGACGAGCTGCTTGATACCTTCCCGGCCGCTTTTGATAACCCGGGGTATCAGCGCAAGAAAAAAGCTATACATCAGGCCTTTGACGATAAATACGAAGCTGCTATTGCTTTGGTCGAACGTAAAGCTTTAGAGCAACAAGTGGTGCTTTATGAAGAAAACGGCGCTGTCAGCTTTTCTCCTGTGGTCGATGGCAAAGCCTTGGATGACAACGAGTTTGCTAATTTGTCGGAGGAGAAACGGCAGTTTTTCTACGATTTAGTCTCAGAGCTTGAAACCATACTAAACGAGCAGTTGCTGGAATTACCGCAGTGGAAACGTGAGCTGTCGGAAAACCTGCGGGCATTGCGGCGTGAAACCATAGAACAAGCCATTAAGCCTTTGCTGAAACAGCTGGAACACGATTATGCCGGTGAGCTGGGCGTATTACGTTATCTGCGCGAAATGAAGCCTGCTCTGGTCAAAGCCATGCTGGAGTTACTGCCGGAAGAAGCGGAAAGTGACAAGCTGGAAGAGCTGGATATCCGCAGTATTTTTGTCGGCGACTTTGTGCCTAATGTGCTGATGCATCACGAACTGATGGACGGCGCTCCTATTATTTTTGAGCCAAACCCAAGCTACGGTAATTTATTTGGCAGGGTGGAATACAGCTCGATGCAAGGCTCGCTCTACACCAATTACCGCATGATCCGCCCTGGTGCTTTGCATAAAGCCAATGGCGGTTATCTTGTGCTGGATGCTGATCGTTTATTGTCGCAGCCAAGTTTGTGGGATGCATTGAAACTGGCACTGAAAACCGGTGAAATCCTGATTGATACTTTAAGCGATCATGCAGTCACCAACTCCACTATTATCACGCCTAAGGCGATACCTCTGAGTGTGAAAATAGTGCTGTTGGGATCGCGTGATTTGTATTACCTGGTGCAGGACGTGGACGATGAGTTTAACGAACTGTTCCGCGTCTTAGCTGACTTTGAGCATTATTTGCCTTTTAACGAGCAAACCGTGCGTTATATGTCGCTGCAAATTCAGGATCAAATTCAGCAAATGGAGATGGAAACCTTGTCGGCCTGCGGTTTAAAGCAGTTGCTGAACTTTAGTTTCCGTCAGGCCGAACATCAGCGCAAACTCTCTGCCCGTTTTGCCGAAGTGCTGGAACTGGTGCGCGAAGCCTGTTTTTACGCCGCCCAGCATGACTCGGCCGAACTGCGCGCTGAACATGTGCAAATGGCGCTGGAAGGCAAACAGTACCGCACAGGCCGCATCAGCGAGTCCTTTTTGGAAGACATTCAGGAAGGCCAGATTTTAATAGACACAGACGACTGGGCTGTTGGCAAAATCAACGGTTTAACTGTACTGGAAATTGGCGATACTGCTTTTGGTACACCAGCCCGTATCAGCACCACAGTCTTTGCTGGCTCCACTGGCGTGGTGGATATTGAACGTGAAGTCGAGCTGGGTAAATCCATTCACTCCAAAGGTGTCATGCTGTTAACCGGCTATTTGGGTGCTAAATACGCTCAGCATTTCCCATTGACCTTGTCGGCCAATATCGCCATGGAACAATCCTATGGTTTAATAGATGGCGACAGCGCGTCCTTGGCCGAGGTCTGTGCGCTGATTTCCGCCATTGCCGATATTCCTATTACCCAAAGTCTGGCGGTGACAGGTTCAATTAACCAACATGGTCAGGTACAGGCTATAGGCGGTGTGAACGAAAAAATTGAAGGTTTTTTCCGCTTATGCCAGTCCCGTGGTTTAACGGGGAAACAAGGCTGTATTATTCCGGCCAGCAACCAGTTGAATCTGGTACTGAATGATGAAGTGATTAAAGCGGTAGAGCAGGGCCAGTTCCATATTTATGTGGTCAAAGGGGTGGATGAAGCGCTGGAGCTTCTGATGGATATGCCCGCAGGTGAACGCAATAGCAAAGGCCAGTATCCAAAACGCACCATCAACTATCTGGCGCTACGCCGTCTGGAAGAGATTGCAGCTATAGTCAACGGCTCCGATGATTAACACTTTAGATCAGGAGATCTAAAAATGGGGTCAGATCACATTAGTTACGCATAACTAATGTGATCTGACCCCATTTTCAATTTAAAGAGTATTTACGTGAAAGCTTTTAACTGGATTTTATTTGACGCCGATGAAACCTTGTTTCATTTTGATGCATATGCTGGGTTGCAGTTGTTGTTTAAAGGCTATGGCGTGGACTTTACTACCCAGCATTATGAAGACTATCAGGCACTGAACCAACCACTCTGGCTGCAGTACCAAAGCGGTGAAATCAGTGCAAAACAGTTGCAGGAACAACGTTTTAGCTATTGGGGGCAGCAGTTAAATATTGCGCCTTCAGTACTTAATGCCGGTTTTTTACAGGCCATGGCCGAAGTCTGCACTCCTCTGCCTGGCGCTGTCAGTTTACTTAATGCACTGCAAGGCAAAGCTAAATTAGGCATTATCACTAATGGCTTTACCGACTTACAGCAAATACGTTTAGAACGCACAGGCCTGCATAATCACTTCGATATTCTGGTGATCTCCGAACAGGTTGGTGCAGCTAAACCTCATCCGCAGATCTTTTCTCATGCCAAAGAGCTGATGGGAAATCCTGACCCGGCTACAGTGTTGATGGTGGGGGATAACCCTATAGCTGATATTGGTGGTGGTAAACAGGCTGGTTTTTACACCTGTTGGCTCAATCGCTTTGAGGCCACTTTGCCCGCCGGTATAGTGCCGGATTGTGAAGTTCATTCATTGCCTGAGTTGGAAGCTTTGTTGAGGTAATAAAAGGGGGCAGCGTCCGTGCCAGACACCCCAAAACTCCTGAATTTTATACTCTTTTTTCCTATGCTTTATTTCAGGCTGTGATATTTACCGCAGCGCCAGATTGAGCATTTGTCTTGGTTTGAGCACCGTAAGTGTCCATCAGCTGTTGCAAAGTGCGGCTGAGTAACTTGCTGATACTTTCGCTGTTATCCGAGCTGCTGATCTTACTGGCTAAAGAAGAAGACTCAGTGTGCTGACTTTCTCTGAAGCTTTTGGCCTCCTGCAGTGTGACTTTGCCATCACCATCAGCATCGGCACTGGCAAAGTTGTCGAGCAGCGACTGCAGACCCGCAGCCATTTCAGAGTCCGTTTCTGTCATTTCTTCCAGCATGGCCGTCAGCTCATCCGCAGTTTTTCCACTGTCCTGTGCCGTGCTACCCGCTGCTCCATGCGGAGGAGGGGGAGGCATTCCTGCCGCCGCTGTCATCGGGTCGTTGCCTTCAGTGCTTTGGCGATAAGCCATTGCTTCCTGCATAGTCACCTTACCGTCACCATCAGCGTCCGCTGTATCAAAATTATCCAGCAAGGACTGAATCCCCTCTGTCGCTTTTTCGTCTTCCTGCTCTGCATCCTCAAGCAGAGCGGTCAGTTCCTCCTTCGACTTGCCGCTATCTTGTGGTGGCG
>NZ_JAIWOI010000332.1 GCF_020217005.1 Rheinheimera sp.
GTGGCCTGTGCCCCATAGTGCCTTGAGCGCTATAGAGTAAATTGCTGAAGTTATCGCTGAATTCTGAGCTGGTTAGTTGGCCATCACCATCTGAATCCAGTGAGCTGAACAGCTCTTCACTTTTATTCTGGGCTTGTTCATTTTGCAGACCGCTGAGCAAGCTGGAAAAATCGCTTTGCTCTAAGTAGCCTTTATTTTGACTATCCAATTGACCAAATAAATTGCCCGCAGCTTCAGTCAGTTGTTCTTTGCTCAACTGAAGTTTGGGCATAGCGCCCATGCTGTATGCACTTTGGCTAGAGAATTGAATGCTCATTCATGCTCTCCATTAAACACGACCGGAATTGATCGCCTGAATTAAGCTGCAAAGTGCCGACCAAAACAGGTTTAGATCTGTGCGCTTTGGGTAAAGTTGGGTAAGGAAAGGTACGGTAATGTTGATCAGCAAGGTGTTGGCTTTACCCTAAAGTAGAAAATGTGGACTTTAGCTTTGGGCAAATCGGCTCAAAGCTGTACCCGTGGCAAAGAGTTGCCACAGGTCAATCTGCCTTGTCCGGGTGCAATCTTAAGTTAAGCTCTGTACTATGAAACTCTCGGCAGGTATCAGACAACAGCAAGAGCACACTACAATGGGGTATCGAATGCGGCAATTAACAGCTTTGGTTTTGCTAAGCCTTGGTCTGGCGGGCTGTCAGCAAGCTTATTACGCTACCATGGAAAAATTTGGCGTGGAGAAGCGTGAAATTCTGGTCGATAGGGTAAAAGATGCCCGTGATGCCCAGGTCGAAGGACAGCAGCAGTTTAAAGATGCGCTGGATGAATTGAGTCAGCTGCTGAAGTTTCATGGTGGCGATTTACAGACTAAATACGAAGAGTTGGATGCAGAGTATCAACAAAGCGTCGACGCTGCTGAACTGGTGAGTAGTCGTATTAACAAAGTCGAGTCAGTGGCTGAAGCCTTGTTTGACGAGTGGCGGGATGAGCTGGGGCAATACCAGAACGCGGCTTTAAAAGCACAAAGTAAACAAAAGCTGGTGACGACCGAAAAGCAGTTTGGGCTCTTGCTGAAAAAGATGCGCTCAGCTGAGAAAAAAATGCAGCCTGTACTTAAAATCATGCATGACAACGTTTTGTTTTTAAAGCATAACTTAAATGCTAAGGCCATTGGCTCTATTCAAACTGATTTTGCCGGTTTGCAACAGGATGTTCGTAGTCTGATCAGCGAGATGAATAA
Source organism: Rheinheimera sp. (assembly GCF_020217005.1). Classification (GTDB taxonomy): domain Bacteria; phylum Pseudomonadota; class Gammaproteobacteria; order Enterobacterales; family Alteromonadaceae; genus Pararheinheimera. The sequence continues at coordinate 1,235 of NZ_JAIWOI010000332.1, forward strand.
AGCTATAGCAGATTCAAATGCTTTTATTGCTCAGATGCAGTCTTCTGATTGAGGTGGGCTTTGAGCAGAGCATCCAGTTGCTGAAGACAGAGTGCTGAGACCGTCTTTTTGCTCAGCATCAAATGGATAGAGCTTTTGTGCAACATAAAAGGCAGTAACTGTAAATCAGCCAAATCCTGATGCTGGTTGATGTGATAGCGCGCTACTACAGGGTCAACCAGCGAATATTGTGCTCTGCCTTGTGCAACCATCTGTAATCGTCTGAGTTCCTCTGCAACGTGAAATAATCTGTTTTGTCCCTGATGGAGTTTGAAGTATTCAAAGTCTTCGCCGTAGTAACCCGCCGTATTCACTGCCCCAGACCAGCGTTTGGCCGCCAACTGATAAAATGCGGCGCTATTTTTTAGTTCAGACTGCTCAGCCAGCAGGTCTTTGTGGAGTACAGCAGTAATAGTTTCCTGACGATAAGGAATAGAGAAATAGGCGTAAGCTGCACGCTCTTTGGTATAGGATGCGGCAAACAACAGATCCAGCCCGCCTTGCTGTAATTGCTGCAAAGCACGTTGTTCTGACATTTGGATCAGCTGCAGAGTTGAACCCAGTTGATGCGTCAGAGTGCGCACCAGCTCGATATCTGTACCTGACACAGTTTCGTCTGTCAGCCTGACATAAGGTAACCAGTCGGTGTTGTATGCCACACGCCAGGTGCTGGGGCAGGCCGCAGTTGCGCTAACCAGATGACAGCACAGGGCGACGCCCACTAACAGATACTTCATCAACCTGCTCTCTGACGTTTAACTATGTTCAGACTATAGTCAAAAATTCAGAGCTTGTTCGGATTAGCCTTTATTGCCAGGGACCTGAGCTGGTGTTGGTACAGGTTTTAGTAACTCAAGCTGGGCTTTGGCCTGCTGTTCTTCGTCTTTTTGCTTAATACGCACTAACGAAGCGTAAAACTGTGCAGCTGTAAAAGACTGAGTAGACTGGATCAGGTCGCTGACATCCGCCGTACTTTGTTGCAGCATTTGCTGAAAAATCACCAGATGGCCGTTTTGTTGTAGTGCTGGTGCTAAGTTCGTTTCTTCAGCACCATCTCTGATGGTGTAGTACTTCAGCAATAACTCAGCTCTTGCCGCCAGCGATAAGGTGGGAGCGTCTAGTCCGGCTGCTGCTTTATTCACAGCCGCTGCTGGTTGGCTTTTTAGCTCAACGTTTTTATGTTCGGGTTGTTTTTCTGTTTGAGTCAAAGTGTTAAATAAAAAAGCAGAGACAATCAAACCACTAAACAACCCCCAGAAATAGCTTAACAATGGTGTGGGCTTATACATAACAACCTGTCCGGATACGGCTTAACAACAAAAGACTGGCAGGATTATAACTGTCCATACCAGCATCAATGCAAACTTTTATCCGATTTTCCTGTTGTTCAAACAGAATAACACCGGATTTTTATAAAAATCCGGTGTTATGGCTTAGTTTTGAGGTTTTAAATCAATCTGGATCCGTCCGGGTACTATGTCCAGCCGCACCTGATGAGCACTACTATTGTCTTTCAGTCCATCCAGATACTGCCAGTAGCCTTGAGTACGGTCATCTTTACTAAAGAGCAAACCAAACACCAGTCCATTGCCCTGGTGCAGGTAACTGACTGCCTGGCTGGCCGATTTATTATCAGTGAGTTCAAAGGTGATAAAGTCTTTTAATCTGGTATTAGCGCTGAAGACGCCTGACATCACTGGCTCTGGCTGATCGCCATACTCAGCACCTTTGGTCTGCAGTTTCGCTGGATGAGGCAAAAGTTGTTGCGTCTGAATGTCATAGCTGTCGCCTCCCTGCAAATAACTCAAGCGGATATTCTCCATCTGAAACCCAAGAGGATTGCTGATTTTTTTGGCGTGACGTAAATCAATCACTGTCACACCACCAGCACCTAAAGCCTGAAATTGCCGGGTTTTAGCCTGATAAAATAAGGCAGAGTCTTCATCGATGCCATAACCTACTGCAGATCCCGAACTTTGTTCTGCCAGCGCCACTATTAAACGGCCAAAACGGGCTCTGCGGTCAAAATGCTGGTCAATGATACCTTCGGGGAAAAAACCTAACCCCTGACGAAGTTGCAAAGGCTCCTGAGCTGTTCCTTCTATCCTTGCATCCGCAGTGGCAACAGCTCTGGTTAAAGCACTCCAGGACGATCCGGCAGTTATCATAGGGTCACTCATGATTGCTGCGCCAGCACTGGTCCCTCCTACCAGGCCGCCTTGTTGGTAAAGCTGCCAGACAGCCTCCAGTACCGGGCTGGTTTTTCCTTCTGGTTTTAAGGTATCGACCAAATGATTTTGGTCGCCACCTAAAAACCAGACTGCAGTGGCCTGCTTTATCACAGCGGCCAGTGCCGGATCTGAGGCGTTATCGCGCCACAATGATTCGTCTTCGGCTGTACTTTTATCATCGTTTACCGCGATAGGAATCAGCTGTACCTGCTGCTCAGGCACGCCATACAAAGCCAAATCCTTCTGAAACTGGCGGAAGTACTTTACAGGCTGGGTGCTGGCCGCAGGGATCACCACTATACGAGCTTTAGGTGCGCCACCTGCACTTTCAACCCATTGCTGAAATACTGCTTTATTTGAGCTGGCTAAAGCGCCACCTACGATCATTAGCTGGCCTTGAGGCTGGGGTTTGGCGTATAAAAAAGCGCTGCTAAGGCTCAAACCAAGAGCCAGCAGGTAAGGTATTTTCATCATACAACACTCCGTTTTTTGCTTTATTGACTGAGATTTATCTGCTTCATTTGTTGCTGCTATCCCTTTATTTTTCACCGGGATTTTTTATGAACTTTGGCAAAGCAACGGCCTGAGCATAACAAATGCCGCAATGTACTCAAAGGGACAACGCCTGGTCACTGGCTGTCGTTGAAATACTGACCAAATAAAAGTCATTACGGCAGACCCTGTTACAGAGGCAGAACAGGCCTGATATAGTGGCGGCCTAAACTCAGGATGTGGTGACAAGATGAAACAATATGCACTGCTGCTGGCTGTCATGACGTTAAGTGCTGGAGGTTGTATGGGACAAAAAACTCTGGATCAGCAGGAGTTACGCCGTCAAATCGGCCAAAAACTGATGATCGATTTGCGGCACTTTTGTGCTGAAGGCTCTTCAGCTGAATGCAAATCTGACGTGACTGTTTTGCCAAAAGAATTTGCCGATGCCATCACTCAATTGCATTTAGGGGGCGTGATTTTATTTGCCAATAATCTGAAAGATAAAACCCAAATCCGGCGTTTAACTGCAGATTTACAACAGGCTAGTAGTGACGGCTTACCCTTATTACTTGGCATCGATCAGGAGGGGGGCCGCGTCGCGCGTCTGCCAGTGGCCGATTTTCCGGCTTTTGCCGGCAATATGGCAATAGGGGCAACCCTGGCAGCGTCAGGCACTCACTACGCGACAGAGGTCGGCAAAGCTATTGCGCTGCAATTAAGCTCGCTGGGTATTAACTTAAACTTTGCGCCTAGTCTGGATGTGAATAATAACCCGGCTAACCCTGTGATTAACGTCCGCTCTTATGGCGATAATGCTGCAGCCGTAGCGCAGGCAGGGGGCGCCATGCTCAGTGCCATGCAGCAAGCTGGTGTCTTAGGCACCATCAAACATTTCCCGGGCCATGGTGATACTCATGTCGACAGCCACACAGGTTTGCCCTTGGTTGAACATGACAGAGCCACAGTGGAGGCTGTCGATTTATACCCGTTCCGACAGCTGATCAAAGCGCATCAACCTGCCATGGTGATGACAGCTCATATTCAGTATCCGGCGCTGGATAACAGCAGCTTGATCACTAAATCCGGCGAGGCCGTGATTAAACCCGCCACGTTATCCAGAGCTATTCTGACGGATTTACTGCGCGACGACATGGGCTTTGACGGTATCGTCATTACTGATGCGCTAAATATGGCCGGTATCAGCCAGTTTTTTGACCCGGCTCAGGCTGTGATAGAAACGTTTGCAGCAGGTGCTGATATAGCGCTGATGCCTTATGAAATGAAAACTCCCTCTGACATTCAGGCCTTGGCTGTGCTGATCGACGAGGTGGTGGCCGCTGTGCAGCAAGGCAAACTCGACAGCCGTGAAATAGCGCAATCTGCTGAGCGTATAGTCCGCTTGCGTCAGCAGCTGGGTAAAGCTCAGCCTCAAACTTTGGTTGCAGACGATCAACGCTTAGCTGCGGATATCGAACTGGAACAACGACTGGCGCAAGACAGCCTGACGGTAGTGGGCGAAAATAAATTAAAGTTACCTTTGGATTTGGCCGCTTTGAGACTGCACCTGATTGCTCCTGACCCGACTAAATGCCAAAGCTGGTTAGAGGCACTCAGTCTGTGGGGCATCAAACCAAAATCCGTCAGTTGCAGTGATTTAACCTCCTTTGAGCAATCCATGGCAGTGCAGCAAATCCATCAGGCTGATCTGGTGCTGGGCTCACTGATTTCACCGGTACAAAGTGCCGCTGAGCTTGGGGTATTGGCTGATTTGCAGGCTTTACCTGCGATGAAGCTGACAGTGGCAGAGCAAAAACAGCTGCTATTGCAATTATTACAACAGGCGAAAGCTCAGGGGAAAAACACTGTGATGGTGTCCTTACGCACGCCTTATGAGCTGACTGATTTTGCCGTTGCAGCAGATCTGCGGTTGGCGACCTACAGCTACAATCAGAGACCACACACAGCAGCAAGAGCATTTTCTGGTCCGGCTTATGATGCGGTAGTGGCGTTTTTACTCGGAAAAATACAGGCCAGAGGGCAGTTGCCTGTGTCTTTAGTGACAAAAGATGGGACTGCTCACTAAAGCAAAGAAGGGAGATATTCAATGACAGCTGCTATTAAAGCGCTGGACCAGTTACTTAGTACTATGCAACCAGAGCTAGAGCCGGATATTTACGTCTATTGTATCTGGCCTCTGGATAAAAGCTGGCACGGGCCTCTGCCTCTAGCCACTTTTAAAGAAAAAGAGGGGCTGACTTTAGTTCTGACAGAACAACAAGCCAAAGATTATCAGCTGAATATTTTGTTCAGGGCCCGTTGGATCAGCCTTACCGTGCATTCAGATTTAGAGGCCGTAGGGCTGACCGCTGCTTTTGCCACAGCTTTAGCGGATGCGGGTTTGAGTTGTAATGTGTTTGCCGGAGCCTACCACGATCATCTGCTGGTGCCTGTACATCAGGCTGAAGCAGCCATGCAGGCACTAAAGCAACTGCAGCAATGTAAACAAAACCAGAGCTTAAAAGGATAACCTATGGCATTACAACAGATCTTTGGCTGGGGAACCTTAAGGCTGGCCCTGGCTGGTTTGATAGCAGCACATGGCTGGCACAGAGCTCTGACTGGCGGCGTGGTGCCTTTTGGCCAGTGGCTGGAACACAATGGCTGGCCTATGGGCTTGTTAATAGCCATAGCTATTACTGCTGTTGAAATTATCGGTACTTTATTTCTGGCGCTCAACCGTTACGTCACATTAATTTGTCTGGTCTATGTTGGTATTTACGCGACAGGCATAGCTATTTTGCACGCCAAAATAGGCTGGTTTGTCGTGGGCCCTGGCCGTAACGGTGCCGAATTTAGCGTTTTGCTGATCCTGGTGCTGTTGTCTGTGGCTGTGCATCATTGGCCTGTAAGGCGTTAAAGCCGCAGGCTAGTCAGACATGAGTCTCACAAGCTCAGCCTGATTCAGTGGTGGAAATCAGTGTTTCGCCGAAAAGCCAGAACCCAAACAAAGGGTTCTGGCTTTTTTTTGTTGTGTATTTACATCTATTTATTATCTGATAGGGTGTTGGTGTTATTAGGAACAAGATTAAAAAAGGATTTTTATGAAAATTGCGGTTCTCTCTGCTTTAGTTTTATTTTCCGCCGTTACGACTTCGCTTCATGCCAAACCATACTCTTATGTTGAACAAAACCAATTTGGAGCCTCTTACCAGTCTATTCAGCCAGCCGGTGATTTTCTGCTGGCCGTAGCTGCGGACAGCAATTACATCGATTTATACGACAAAACCGCCACAGGGCAAACCAAACCACAGCATCGATTCTCGTTCAGCTCTAAGGTGAATGCCGCGATCTGGTCTGCAGGTTATCTGGTGGTCGCGCAGAGCCAGAGTCTAGGGTTTTATCAACTGGACAGCGCAGGCCAATTGTTGCTCAGATTCAGTTGGGCAGACAAAGTGGCTTCAGCTCTGGCCCAATCCGGTTCTTATCTGGCGGTACAAGGTCCGGCAGGCGTTGAAGTGTTTCTATGGAAAAATGGTCAACCTGAATTGCATCAACTTTTTGCTAAGCCAACAGGTTATTACCAGGCTCAAATGCGAATAGAACAAAACCAGTTACTATTGGCCTGGCAACACAGCTATTCAGGCGCTGAAGTAAAAATACAAAAAATAGATTTGAGCAGTTTACAAAGTAGTGACACAGAACTCTCTGCAGTGGCTGATCTAAGTTTATTAAATACAGAGCAGTTTATTTACCGTGACAGGCAAAATAAATACCTGTGGATGGGCTGGAACGGACAACAATGGCAGGCTAAAAACCAGGCTGATTATCTGATTGATTTACAGACCCCTGGTTTGTTGTTTTTGAAAGATGACAAAATCTATAACTACGGTGCCGGTCTGGGGCGCGAAAAAACACTTCAGTTGCTGAAGTTAGACAACAATGCTATTGCGATAGAGTCTATGCCTGTCGCTGAAGAGTCACACTGTACTGCTGTGGCGACAGAAGGGCAGAACTGGTTTTGTTTAGGGGCTACAGGCGCCAGACAATTGAACTGGAATGCGCTATTTCCAACAGCAAGACCAGATATTTTTAGCCACCCCCAGGCCTTTGCAGGCATGACTGCGACAGATCATCAGCTATTTGTTCGTGGCAGCACAGTGGTGTATGGTTTATCTGCCTCTGAGCCGGACTTTAGTACAGAGCTGTTCAAAGACAACAGTTCTATTACCGACATGCTGGCAGTGAAAAACAAAGTGTTGGTACGCAACAATGCGGGTCAGATCATTCAGTTTGCTGAGCAGCAGGGGCAATGGCAGGCGGAAGCTCAAAGCACTGTCAGTCAAGGCTGGTCACCTTCTGCGCGTTACTGGCAGAGCTCTGAAGATCTGCTGCTCGTCAATGGTAGCTTTACAGAGCAGGCTTTTAGCATTTATCCGGCAGGAGCAGCAGACATCCTCAATACCAGCCCGGTGCAGATCCCCTGGGCTTCACTGAGATTACCTGGTAACGCTAAAGTGTTGGATATCAGTATGTTCCAGTTGGACGCCGATTGGCTGTTATTTGAGGCTTTGACAGAGTCCGGGCCACAAAGTACCTCTTATGCTGTATATGCAGTGCAACTCGACCCTGTCACGCACCAGTTAAAAGGCAGTGTTCAGGCTGTGACCTCAGCTCTTATTCAGCCAGGCCGGCAAAAACACAGTATGACTTCATACAAAGGGCGATTTTATCTGCAGCAGATAGGGGCGGGCAGAGGGATTGAAGTATTCAGTCCGGACAACGGCATAATAAAACGCCTTGGTGGTTTTGGTGCAGAAGATGCGCTGGCAAACTGTGGGCAAGCCGACCTGAGTGTGACAGATGATTTGCTGATAAGTAGCCCTGGCTCGGCAACAGGTGGAACCGATCTTTGTTTGTTTGATCTGTCGGCTAATCCCTTGGCTCCGGTGAGTTTAGGGGCTTTGGCTTTGCCATGGTTCAATAGCACGCCCGATTATCGCAGTGCTGTGCAGGTTGCCAGGTTAGGCGAATATCTGATAGCCGGACAAATAGCGGACGGCCGGACTTTGCTACTAAAACAAAACTATGCACCGCAGCTGCATCAGCTTGTAAGCACTATGGATAAAAACAGTGCTGCAACTATAGTGGCAAGCAGTGTTGACCCTGAATCGGATCCTGTGGTGTTGAGCCTGACCACATTACCTTTACACGGCAAAGTCACACTGAATGGCGCTGAGATTTGGTACCAGCCTGATACAGGTTATACAGGGCAAGATCAATTTACTGTAACCAGTTCAGATAGCCAGCAGAACTTCAGCCAGCAACAGTTTCATATTGAAATCAGAGCGACAAACGGCCAACCTCAGTTTTCGGATAGTTCCTACAACGCTCAGGAAGGTGTGACCTTTACCACCATGCTGAATGCTACGGATCCAGATGGTGATTCACTGAGTTATGCCATCACTGCACAACCGACCAAAGGTTCGGTGACCATCTCGGCTACAGGACAACTGAGTTATCTGGCGACAAGCGCGGGTTCAGACACTATGAAAGTCAGAGTTTCAGATCCTTCAGGTTTAACTGCAGAAGCTACTTTGACTTTTAGCATAAGTGCCAAAGCAACCCCTGGCACCGACAATTCTGCAGGATCTGGTGGCGGCGGTGGCGCCATACACTGGGTATGGGGTCTGTTATTGTCATGGTTCTGGTTGGGCAGGCGGAGATGAGGTAAGGACTAAGGCAAGGGAACCAAAATCAAGGCAAAGAATAGAGCGGAGATCAAAATACTTTCAGGCCTATCCTTTGCCCCTAAATAGTGAATACAAGGACACCCATAACCCGGTGTCCTTTTTTTATCTAAACTGAGCAAAATCACCGGCAGCCTGAGCAACCCAAATCGGTAGAACCGGTCATGGCAAACCAGAACGGCGGGCAATATTGGCCGGTGCCTACAGACAGCAAAATGATTCAACCGGGCTTTTATCCTGTTCTTACTTTCTTT
>NZ_JAIWOI010000333.1 GCF_020217005.1 Rheinheimera sp.
GTGCAGAGCAAAACCAGCAAAGTGGGCCGGTATTGGATGAAAGTCTGCTGTCCCGCCATAGCAGCCGTTTTATCCACTCAGTTTGCCCTGCATCGGCAAGCTGTGCTTTCGCCATTCAGCCAAAAACCTGGTAATACAGTGAGGCCGCTGATAATGCCCTCCAGTACACTGGCATTGTCGCTGCACATGAAATCTGTGGCTAAAGGTCCGGCATAAAGCAGCTGTTGGTTTTGAAACAGCAGCAACAGCGGTGTGGCTATGATGTCTATGCCAAGTGCCGTTGCTTCGGCCAGCTCCAGCTCTTTGACGGCCAGATCAGGCTGGCGCTGCTGCAGACGCTGCAGATGCTCTTTGGCATAAGAGCTGCAACTGCAGTGTGAGTCTGTGATTAACACCGCTTGCCAACGGCGGTCTGGTAACAGTTGCCGGTTCAGCTTGCTTTGTACTTGCGCTGGCAGAAGTGGCTGATGTTGCCATACAGACTGCTCATCGAATACACCGTAATGACCTAAAAAGAACCAATAAAAAGCGGCCGCGCTGCCTGCCAGCCAAAGCAGCAGCAAGGCAATTGCGGCTTTTACCCGCCAAGACCTTTGTTGCTGTTTCAACTGCTGAATCTATTGGCTTCAGTGGCCAGTTGATTAGCAACCTGCTCAATCTGCAGCGTACTTTGTTTTACCTTTTCGCTGCGCTGCATCTGAGCAGCGGCGCTGTCACTCAGATACTGAGCGCCTTGTGCCATCTCAGCGCTGGCATGGCGTTGTTGCTCTAAAGATCCGGCCATGATATCGGCCGAACGTGCTACAGACTGAGCCTCCCCTGTTATGGTATTCAGTAGCTCATCGCTACGTTTGGCCAGACCGACGGTGTGGTCAACCTGACTTAAACAATGCTGCACCGATCGGACAGAGCTTTGACTGGCCTCAGTTAAGGTTTGGATCATGCGCTGAATTTGTTCTGTCGATTGCTGAGTGCGGCCTGCTAATGTGCGAACTTCATCTGCCACTACAGCAAAACCACGGCCTTGCTCGCCAGCTCTGGCCGCTTCAATAGCTGCATTTAACGCCAGCAGGTTGGTTTGTTCCGCTATGCTTCTGATCACGTCCAACACTGAGGTTATTTCTTTGCTGGATAAGGCCATGCTGTCTACTTTTTGTCCTGCGTCCTGCAACGTCACTGCTAAAGTAGAAATCGCCGCTATGGTTTGGTCAACTGAGTCCTTGCCGGCCACTGAACTCTGTTCAGCTTGTTGTGCTGCACTGAGCACTGCAGCTGCCAATTCCCCCAAAGCCTGAATACTTTGCGCCATTTCCTCCGAAGCCGCCGCGATACGTTTCACCTGAGTATTTTGTTGATGCATACCTGCAACCAGTTGCTGGCCGTCCTCAGACAAATGCGCACTTTCGGTATGCAGCAAAGCCACAGACTGGTTAATAGTTTGCACTGTATGCTGAATACCATCCAGCGCCTGATTAAATTGCAGGACCAGACGGGAACTGATGTCTGGGCAACGTACTGTTAAATTAATATGAGCGGGATCAGCCACCAGCTCTTTAGTGGTTTCGGAAAAAGCCAGGCCAACCATAGCTTCTTTGTACGAATTTAAAGTGATGATAATAAGTACAGCCGATTCCACCACCACATAAGCGGCATGCACCAGTACATTACTAAAAGTGGCGTCCTGGGCTGGTACTAAAAACACAGCGGCATGCTGCATTTGTAAATATGCGAACAGTAAGTGATGCACTGCAATAGTCACGGCAGCTGCCGCTATAACAGTCCAGTCCCGAAAGGCACTCAATACGGCCAGCAGCACAAAAATGCCAAAATGCAGTTCTGTTACGCCGTTGGACTGATGAATATGCAAAGCGCTAAACAACATAAAAGACACACCAAAGGCGATACGCGACAATCGGTGATCCCTTAAGGTTTTATACAACAGAAAAGGCACGATCAAAGCGGGCAGACCGATCAAAAAAGCTGCGCCCCAGCTTTGGTGCCAGCTGGCTAAAGCCAATGCCAATAACATCAGCACCAGATTAATACTATTCATGATACGAAAGGCTTGTTGGCGGAATGGGTAGATAGACATAAAAACCTCTATGGCCTGGCTAGGGGACTACTGCTGCATTCTATGATTCAATTGATGGCGCAATTCGTCAGAAGAATCAAACGGTAGACTAAAAGTGTAGCTGCATTCAGCAAGAGCAGGCTTTACGTTTTTATGCGCTGTTGGATCAGCAATTGAGTTGAGCTGCATTAAGAAGCAGACGAAGTGTGGTCAGTCCTGATTTTCCGTCATCAAACAATCATTAAAGCTCTCTACAGTAGTGCGTTTTGGGAGGGACTATGACGAACTTAAGCAGAAGAAATTTTCTAAAAAACAGCACTTTTTTCACAGGAGCCGCATGGTTAAGCAGCAGCGTGTTTGGTTGCAGCGGCACTGGTGCCACTGCGACAAACAGCAGTGCTATCGAGTTTTTACATGGGGTTGCCAGTGGCGACCCTTTAACAGATAGCCTGATTTTATGGACTAAAGTCACTCCGGCACAGCAAGTGGATGCAGTGCAATTGCTGCTGGAAGTCAGTGATAGCCCAGACTTTGGCAAAGTGCAGCATCAGCAGCTTTGTCTGGCGCGCAAAGACGCTAATTATTGCTGCAAAGTAGACTTAACTGGTCTGCAGCCTGGCCGCAGTTATTACTATCGTTTTAGCGACAGTAATACGGTTTCAGCTACAGGCCATGGCAAAACTTTACCTGCAGGCTCTGTGTCAGAGGTCCGCTTTGCTGTCTTGTCCTGCTCCAATTATCCGGCTGGTTATTTCCATGTCTACCAGCAAGTTGCGCAGCAGCAACTGGACGCTGTGCTGCATTTAGGCGATTACATTTACGAATATGAGCAAGGTGGTTATGCCACAGAGCGCTCTGTGGAGTTAGGTCGCGCTTTAGCTGCTGATAATCAGGCCGAAATGGTCAGTCTTACCGATTACCGTAAACGTTACGCTTTGTACCGCAGTGACAAAGATTTACAGCAGGCTCATGCCAATCACAGCTTTATTTGTGTCTGGGATGACCACGAAATTACCAACGATGCCTGGACAGATGGTGCCGAAAACCATCAGCCGGATGAAGGCGATTATCAGCTGCGTAAGCTCAATGCCCTGCAGGCGTATTACGAGTGGATGCCAATACGGCCTCTTGTGTCGGGTCAGCAACAAAGCTTAAGCCGCAGTTTTGCCTTTGGTGATTTAGTTGACCTGCATATGCTCGACACCCGCATTGAAGGCCGCAACCAGCAGCTTGAGTATGCTCACTACACAGATAAAACCAGTGGCGCTTTTGATAGTCAGCGTTTTATCGCTGATTTAACCAATTCAAAGCGGACTTTACTGGGACAAAAACAGCAGCAATGGCTGCAGGCGCAACTGCTGCGCTCTAAAGCTCAGTATCAGGTGCTGGGGCAGCAGGTGTTGATGGCGAAGATGATGTTTCCCTCAGAGTTGCTGTCTGCCTTTTCTAAACCTGGCCCAGAGTTAGTCGACAAAATAGCTCAGTTAACCGCCTTAAAACAGCGTGTTGCCAAAGGAGATACCAGCCTGACTGCAGAGGACAAAAAACGTATTGAGTCTGTTGTCGCTTACAACCTGGACGCCTGGGACGGTTATCCGTACGAGCGTGAAGTGATTTATAAAACAGCACTACAGCAGAACAAACAACTGGTGGTGCTGGCCGGCGATACACATAACGCCTGGGCTGCCAGTTTGCATGATCAGCAAGGCAATAAAGTAGGTATAGAATTGGCCACGCCTTCTGTCAGCTCGCCTGGTATTGAAACCTATCTGAAGCTGAACACCACACAAGTGGAGCAATTAGCCGCTGTGCTGCCGACTCTGATTGACGAGCTGGAGTACTGTAATTTGCATCAACGTGGTTATTTGTTGGTAGCCTTTAGCAAAGCACAAGTCGATGCTCGCTGGTTTTTTGTCGATGACATCACGAAAAAGCAGTATCAAACCAGGTTAGGACACCAGCAGAGCTATAAGCTCTAGCCGTGAAAACTAAAAATCAAGTCTGAGTAGTAGTCAAAGTAATTGGAGTTGCAGGGAGGCGACAAGCCGGCTAGTCCCCAGGAGCATAGCTACCTATGTGACTGGGGCTAGATGGTGCAGTCAACGAAGCGGCAGCTTCAAGTACGAAGGCTATAACGTCTAAAACTTAACAATCCAACAGAGAACAGGCTGACAATAAGTACAGGCCAGTCACTCCAACGGCTGTATAAAGTACGGCCTTGTACCAATGGCACTTCAGCTGTTAACACGCCTTGTTCAAACTGGAGCAAACGCGCCTGTTCTTTGCCATCCGCAGTCACAGTAGCCGTAATGCCGTTGTTTGTTGCTCTGAGCAAAGGACGACCTAGCTCCAGAGCCCGCATTCTGGCTATTTCTAAGTGCTGATGTGGACCTATCGAATCACCAAACCAGGCATCGTTACTGACTGTCAGCAGAAAGTCGGTGTTGTCGTTAAAATTGGCAATCATCTGGCGAGGAAAGGCAATTTCAAAACACAAAGCGGCCAGTAAAGCATAGCCATTGGCCTGTAAATTAGGTTGTAGCCAGTCGCCACGGCTAAAGGAACTCATAGGCAAATTAAAAAAGGGTGCCACATGTTTCAGGATCGACTGAAAGGGCACAAATTCGCCTATAGGCAATAAATGATGTTTTTGGTAGCGGTTTTTAGTGCTGTATCTGTAATCGCCGCCTGTGGTTTTTTCGCCGGATTTACCCAGCACTATCATGCCGTTATAGGCATCGCCGTTTTCTTTATAATCCAGAATACCTGTCACTACAGCTGTATTGTTTTCTGCAGCCAGCATATCCAAATTAAATAAATAGGCTAACGCCAGAGGCTCTAATTGGGGGATAGCAGCTTCAGGCCAAATCATAATATCTGTATTCAGATAAGGACGACTCAGTTCCATGTATTTGCGCATGGTGATGGCTTCCTGCTCCGGATCCCAGCGTAATTCCTGCGCTATATTGCCCTGTACCAATGCTACTTTTACTTTAGCGCCAGTTTCCTGCCAACCTTTGAGCAGATGAAGGCCAGGGCTGACCGCCAGAATTAAGAACGCAATAGCTGGCCACACCCAGAGTTTACGTTGCACAGCAACAGCAACAGAGCCCGCGATTAACAGCATTAAAAAGCTAATGCCAGTTTCGCCTATAACAGGTGCCCAGGGCGCCATCCAGCCATCGGTTTGGCTGTAACCCACAGATAACCAGGGGAAACCCGTTAAGAACCAGGATCGCAGATTTTCAACGATAAACCAGCTGGATGCTAATAGCAGCGGAAACCAGAAGTTGCCACGGAAACGCCAGCTAAACCAGGTCGCAAGGGCAGGGAACACAGACAAGTAGCCCACCAGCAGCGCCATGATGGCCAGACTGGCCACCAGAGGCATACCACCAAAAGTGGCAATACTGACATGGACCCAACTAATACCTACACCAAACCAACCCAAGCCATAGGCATAACCAAAAATAGCAGCCTGTTTAGGGCTTTGAGCTTGTTGTATGCAGTACGCCAATACCAATAAGGTGAGCAGCGGCAGCATATGGTAGCTAAATGGGGCAAAAGCTAAGGTGTTTAATGCACCCAGCCCTGCTAAAAGCAGGGCTGGAAACCAGGAGGTTTTTGACAACAGCAAAAGTTAATCCTTCTGTGGCGCTGAAGTTTCTATGGTGGTTTTCGCTCGGATCACCTGTAACTGCACCAACCTTCTGTTATTGGCTTTACTGACTTTAAAGGTCAGGTTTTGCAGTTCAATGGTTTCACCTTTTTCCGGCATATGACCAAAAGCGTGCAGTACTATGCCACCTATGGTGCCAGCTTCTTCTTCATCGAAATTAGTGCCAAAACTTTCGTTAAATTCGTCCACAGGAGTCAAAGCACTGACCTGATAAACGTGGCTGGCCATTTTCTTGATATCGACATCTTCTTCATCGTCGTGTTCGTCTTCGATTTCGCCGACAATCTGTTCAAGGATATCTTCAATGGTAATTAAACCAGACACACCACCGTATTCATCAACCACTATGGCCATATGGTAACGTTTCTGCCGGAACTCTTTCAGTAAGGCATCGACCCTTTTACTTTCCGGGATAATAACGGCAGGGCGCAATAAGTCGCGCAGGCTCCATTCGGTGCTACCTTGCAAGGCATGTTGCAGTAAATCTTTGACCAGCAAAATACCTTCGATATGGTCTTTGTCTTCATTGACCACTGGATAACGGCTGTGGTTATTTTCCAGCAGCAGCGGCATCATTTGTTCAAGCGACTGGTCAATGTTAATGGTGGCCATCTGTGAACGAGGCACCATAATGTCACGGGCGCGCATTTTGGATACATCCAAAACACCCTGCAACATACTTTGAGTGTCGTTATCAATCAGCTTGCGCATGGCCGCTTCATTGATCACTTCAACCAGATCAGATAAATCCTGTGGTTCTGCGGTAAAAATCGCGGCTATACGCTCCAGCCATGATTTGGCGGCAGAACCCCGACTAGAGTGGGAATGGTCGTCACCCATGAGTGAACTTAAGCTCCAAGTAGTTTAAAACACAATACCCAAAGCAGTAGTGTTGCAGCAAAAGAACAAAGTCATTCTGGCTGCAGCTTCAGGTACGCAGGAAATTAAAATAACAGTTAATCTTCTAAAATATAAGGGTTCTTTATGCCCAATTGCTGCAAAATCAGAATCTCTTCAGCTTCCATTTCTTCAGCGTCTGCGTCATTTATATGGTCAAAGCCCAATAAATGCAAGCAACCGTGCACCACCATATGAGCCCAGTGATGATCTAATGCTTTGCCTTGCTCAGCCGCTTCTGCAGCCACCACCTGAGCACAAATCACTAAATCACCCAATAATGGCAATTCTTCGACACCAGGCGGTAGCTCAAAAGGAAAGCTCAGTACATTGGTCGGTTTATCTTTTTCACGATACTCAAAGTTTAATTGCTGACTTTCTGCTTCGTCGACAATACGCACTGTGACTTCCGCTATCTCCTGAAACGGCAAAATAGCGGCTTCCAGCCATTGCTGAAATTGAGCTTCTGTCGGAAGGTTCGGCGCTTCGCTCGCCAGTTGTAAATCCAGGGTAATACTCATGCTTTAGTCTTTACTCGTAGTAGCTGCAGCCTGGGCGGCTTCTTTTGCTGCTTGTTTTTCAGCTTCAAGAGCCTGCTGCTTTTTCTCTTCAAAAGCTTCGTACGCCATCACAATTTTTTGTACCACAGGATGACGCACCACGTCTTTGGCTTTAAAGAAGTTAAAACTCAGCTCAGGTACAGCGGACAATACGTCCATCGCATGTTTTAAGCCTGAGTATTGGCCTCGTGGTAAATCGACCTGGGTAATATCGCCTGTGATCACCGCTTTGGCGTTAAAGCCAATACGGGTCAGGAACATCTTCATTTGTTCGACCGTGGTGTTCTGGCTTTCATCCAGAATAATAAACGCATCGCTTAGAGTGCGGCCACGCATATAAGCCAGAGGCGCTATTTCAATCACGCCACGCTCTAAGTACTTTTCGACTTTTTCAAAACCCAACATGTCAAATAAAGCGTCGTACAAAGGTCTTAAGTAAGGGTCGACTTTCTGAGCTAAATCACCTGGTAAAAAGCCCAGCTTCTCACCTGCTTCAACCGCTGGGCGGGTCAGCACTATACGGCGCACTTCACCTTTTTCCAGCGCATCAACAGCACAAGCCACAGCTAAATAGGTTTTGCCTGTACCGGCAGGGCCTATGCCAAAAGTCACGTCGTGACGCTGAATATTGCGCACATAAGCACTTTGATTGGCGTTACGGCCTTTGACTGCGCCTTTTTTGGTTTTGATACTGACCTGCTCTTCGTCAAACTGCTGTTCTGTAGGTTCCTGCTGCTGTTGCTGGATCACCAGATGCACTTGCTCCGGGCTTAAAGGCACAGCTTTGCCCTGGGCATTGGCGGTTTCGCCATAGAGTGTTTCGATAATGTGTTTTACCTGCTCCAGCTGGTCGGTTAAACCCACTAAACGCAGCTGGTTATCGCGGTAGGACACCTGAACCCGGTAACGGCGTTCAATCTGACGTAAGTTATCGTCAAAGGGGCCCCATAAAAAAGCCAGACGCTGAGGTTCAAAAGGGGAGAGAGAAAATTCTAAGCTGGTGATCGGATTATCCAATGCTCTGTCTCATTTGTGCAGCCTTAGTATCAGACGCCGCAGCTTTGTTGACTTCGAACGCCAGCCCCAGTCACATAGTGGACTATGCTCCCGGGGACTGCTGCCCTTGTCGTCATGCTGCAACGCCAATTACTTTGGCTGGTGTAGTGAAGATATCTTCTTAAGGAGTAAAAGTCGCCACTCCCAATTCGTCTGTTTTTGCTGCTTTGGCCGCCATAATTTGCTGTGGCGATACTTCGCGGCGTAAATCCATGTCTTTTTCAGTACGGATCACTTTACCTTTTAATGAGTTGGTAAAGACATCAGTCACTAAAACATCAACAAACTGACCAATCATATCCGGTGAACCTTCAAAGTTCACCACGCGGTTGTTTTCAGTGCGTCCGGTCAGCTCCATAATGTCTTTTTTCGACGGGCCTTCGACCAGAATACGTTGTTCAGTGCCGAGCATAGCACGGGCAATTTGTAATGACTGCTGGTTTATACGGTCCTGCAGTATATAAAGACGTTGTTTTTTCTCGTCTTCTGACACATCGTCCGGTAAATCTGCCGCAGGCGTACCAGGACGGGCGCTGTAAACAAAGCTAAAGCTCATGTCAAAGTTGACTGCTTTGATTAAATCCATAGTGGCTTCGAAGTCTTCTGCGGTTTCACCAGGGAAGCCGATAATAAAGTCAGACGACATGCTTAAATTCGGGCGGATTTTTTTCAGTGCACGAATTTTTGATTTGTATTCGATAGCGGTATGGTTCCGTTTCATCAGAGCCAGAATACGGTCTGAACCCGATTGCACAGGCAAATGCAGGTGATCGACCAGCTCAGGCACATCACGGTACACTTCGATAATATCGTCTGTAAATTCAACAGGATGCGATGTGGTGTAACGAATACGGTCTATGCCATCTATAGCTGCGACTAAACGCAATAACTCGGAGAAGTGGCAAATGCCACCATCAAAAGTTGCACCTCGGTAGGCGTTGACGTTTTGACCCAACAGGTTGACTTCACGCACGCCTTGCTCAGCCAGCTGAGCAATTTCCAGTAAGACATCATCCAGCGGACGACTGACTTCCTCTCCACGGGTGTAAGGCACCACACAGAAGGTACAGTACTTAGAACAGCCTTCCATAATAGACACGAAAGCTGTTGGACCATCGGCTTTAGGTTCTGGCAGACGATCAAACTTCTCGATTTCAGGGAAGGATACATCCACTACAGGCGATTTATCGCCGCGCACAGCGTTAATCATTTCCGGCAAACGGTGCAGGGTTTGTGGCCCGAATACAATGTCAACATAAGGAGCACGATCACGAATGGCTTTGCCTTCCTGCGAAGCGACACAACCACCGACAGCAATAATCAGATCCGGGTTTTTCTTCTTCAGCGGACGCCAGCGACCTAACTGATGGAATACCTTCTCCTGAGCTTTTTCACGAATAGAGCAGGTGTTCAGCAGGATCACGTCTGCTTCTTCTGCTTCTTCAGTCAGTGTGTAGCCATGAGTTGCATCCAAAAGGTCCGCCATTTTGGATGAATCGTATTCGTTCATCTGGCAGCCCCAGGTCTTAATGTGCAGCTTTTTGCCCATTTGTGTTCTAGCCCGTAAAAAAGTTAACGCCAAGAAAAAGGACGCGCATTTTATCCTAGTAGGGCTTGAAGTGCCAGCAGTGGATCGGCTTCAGGCGGATTTGTTCCTGCTCTGGTTGTCCATACAGAGCTGGCTGTAGCGAAAAGCTTGTTAGATGCTGTAGTTCGCAATAAAGTGGATTTTTCTCT
>NZ_JAIWOI010000334.1 GCF_020217005.1 Rheinheimera sp.
TTCAGCCGACGCTGCAAGTCGTCCAGGATGCAAACTAGTTGAAGACAACGATCATTCCTATTTCTATGGCCTATGCCGAAGGTGGTTATACAGTAGCTGTTGCAATAGGCAGCCCAGAAGTTCGGGTCAACTTAGTGCTCGATACAGGATCCAGTGCTTTGGCAGTGCGACAAAGTTGTTATCAGCCTGAGCAGGATCAGCAAGCACAACTCAGCGCTGATATTCAACTGATGAGCTATGGTGCGGGTGGCTGGGCAGGCAGTCTGGTCAGTACTCTGGTGGCTGTGGGACATTCGTCTGATCAGCAGCTGGCAGCAAAAACTGAACTGGCGGTGATAGTGGATGAGCCCAGTCATAATTTTTATCAGGCCGATGGCATTTGGGGGCTGGCTTATGCTGAATTGGACTCTGTCTATCAGGCGGAGCAGTTTTTGCAGCAACATCAGGTTTCTCCTGCGTTGTCCTGGCCCTGGCCAGAACAGGTGCTGAGTTGCGCTTCGCCGCTCAGCTCTTTGCGGCAACAACTGCAAAGCTGTCCACGCCGCACTGTGCAGCCTTTGTTTGGCGCCTTGCAACAGCAGAATGCACTGAAAAATAGTTTTGCTTTGCTCACCAGGCGGGCTGTGTATCACCACAATGGCAGCACTGCGACTTCTGAAGCTGATAGGTTGGACCCGTTAAATAAGGGACTGCTGGTGCTGGGCAATGCTGAACTATGCACACATTTGTACGAGGGGCCTTTGCAATCCATCAGCCTGGTGCACGACAAGTACTACAACACTGAGTTGCTGCGTATTCAACTGCAAGGTTTCGACGCTTTTAACGTGCCTGCGTTAGCAGAACAGGATCTAGCGGCTTATGGCAGCAACAGCATTTTTGATTCAGGCTCGAGTTTTATAATACTGGAAACCAGCTGTTATCAATATTTGATGCAGAGTTTTACGCTGTGTTCCGATTTGTTCGGCGAACAGACCCGTATGGCGCTTGACGCCAGAAATAATATGCAGGGTTTGCCGATGGATCAGTTGCAACTCTCTGACTGGCCAGATATTTTACTAACCCTCAAAGGGGGCGATTGTCATCAATCTGACGTGATTTTAACCGTAAAATCCAGCCAGTATTGGCAACTGAATGCGCCAGTGCAGGGGCAGGCTATGTTTTTACTGGCCAGCCAGTTAGCAGGCTGGGCCAGTCAAAGCATTTTGGGCTTGCCGGTGATGAATAATAAATATTGTATTTTTGACCGCGCTGCCGATAACGGCATGGGCGTGATTAAGGTGGCAGACGCAAGATGAGATTGGAGCAGCGGCACATTACCAACGGCGAGATCCGGTTAGTCCCATTGCAAGCCAGACATAGCGATTTATTTGTTGAGTTATACAGCAATCCAAAAATAATGCGTCAAGTCGCCGAACCTTTGTCGCCATCTTTAGCTGCACGGACCTTTGCGAAGGCGATCAAATCTGCAGATGAATCTCGCAGGCATTACTACTGGGTGATCCAGAATGCCTGTGGCGCAGAGTCTGGAATAGCGGCTTTGATTTTGCTGTCGAATGAGGTCGCCGAGGTTGGAGTGATGTTATTGCCTAAGTTTTCAAGACAGCAGTTACCGCTTCAGGTTGGTGTTTGTTTATTTAGTTACGCATTTGAATTTAGTTCAATTGAGCAAATAGTCGTAATGCATAAAGCGGGTAACCTGCCTCTGCCTCCTGTTTTGCGTCAGCTCTCTATGCAATGCAGTGTCAACGAAGGTGAACTTTATTCTTGGCATTTACCCCGACACACGTGGTGTGAGGCAAGAACTCATGCTCCTTATTCAGATATTAAGTTGATTGAATAGCGATGAATACAAAAACAGGCAGTTTGGTTTGTGTTGGTACGGGGATGACGATGGCGTCGCATATCACACCTTTAAGTCAAAGTTATATAATGCAGGCCGATGTGGTTTTTGCACTGATGTCGCATGGCGTGGTAGAAAAATGGCTGGAAGCCATGCACCCTGATGTTCGCAGCCTGCAGCGCTATTACTCTGAAGGACAGGACAGAAAACTCAGTTATCGCCAGATGGTGGATGCCATGCTGGATGAAGTGCGCTTAGGTAAAAAGGTTGTGGGGGCTTTTTATGGTCACCCGGGAGTTTTTGCCTGGGTACCTCACAAAGCTATTGCAGAGGCAAGGCAACAAGGCTACAAAGCTCATATGGAGCCTGGAGTCTCAGCCGAGGACTGTTTATTTGCCGATTTAGCCATTGATCCCGGGCGTTATGGTTGTCAGCATTTTGAAACTACTCAGTTGATGATTTATCAGCGCCGGATTGATCCAAGCGCATATTTGATTTTATGGCAAGCCGGAGTCGCAGGCGATTTAACCACAGCCCGTTTTCATACCAATAAACAGCGCTTGGCTTTGTTAGTGGAACTGCTGTCTGAGTATTATCCTGCGGACCACCCTGTGATTTTATATGAGGCTTGTACTTTGCCTGTTGGGGAACCAAGAACGCAGCAGATTGGCTTGGCTGAATTGCCGGATGCAGATATTTATTTACATACAACGCTGGTGTTACCGCCGGCAGAAAAGCTGACTCCTAATCTGGTTATGCAAGAAAAACTAGCAGCTTTGCAGCTTTAATTGATGAAACTTGAGCTAGCTCAAACTGGAAGGCTGAATTCGACAGCAAATAAGGCTATCGTGTTAACAACAAAAAAGGAAAACCTATGAGTAATTTACTGAGTTTTATTACCAGTTTTGGTTCAAGCGCTGAATTGCGCTCATTAAGCCCTGAACAGCTGAGTGAGCGTATGGAACAACAAGGTCTGAGCGCAGAGGAAATCAGCGTGATTTTGTCTGGCGACCGTGCCGCTATTGCCACTATGGTCAAAACCAGTGGCGATATAGTTTGTTGCGTAGTGCCTGAAAAACCGGATGATCAAGAGCCGGATGATGACGACGAAGAAGAAAAAGACCAAAAGCCACAAAGTGTTAGAGCGGCTGTGTAATGAAAAACTGGCTGCCATGGTTTGAATTATTGCTTATAGCCATTTTGACAGGCATTTTTGTGCCTTCAGCTATGGCAGCCAATTCACTTGATGTAGATACTATTGAGTCATTATTTACCTCTAATACCAAAGCTTTTATCGAACATGTAGATAAGCTCACCGCTGAGCCAACTCTTGGCTGGAGCGCACAAGATAAAATCACACTGGCATTTTATGTCGGGCGAGCAGCCATTCTACGCAGTGATTATGTTGCAGCCGAATCTTCGCTGATTAAAGTGCTTGATTTATCAGAAGATTTAACTCTGAAGTACAGAGCTGTAGTGTCCTTGGTGAATTTACACCAGCATACAGGTAATTTTTATAAGGCCTTTAGTTACGGCTTACAGTTCAGTGACGAAAAATATGCAGCTTTGGAAGATGAACTAAAAGCTAGTGGTCTCATTGTGATGGCCTTGGCACTGATGGATTCCGGCTTGTATGATGAGTCTGCCAATTTAGTCCGGAAAATTCCGCTGGAAAAAGTCTCAGCCCGAGTTCGGTGTACAGCCTTGTTTTTAACTGGCCAAATAGCCTACAAAAGCGGCATTTTTGTTAAACCTCTGGGTCAAATTAAAGCTGATAATAAGCAGTGTGCTGCCGCAAACCAAATACTGTACTCATTGCTCACCGATAGTGCCATTAGTCTGGTGCACTCAAATCAGGGGGATGTTGAACAGGCTTTGCAGCTCCTGCGGGAAAAAAATGCACAGGTTGAACAATTGGGGTATGAGAACCTAACAGTTGGCTGGCAAGCTGTTCTGGTTAACATACTCGCCTCGAAAAAGGATCTGAGCTCGTTAGAGACTGAAGCCAGAAAGCTCGAACCTTTGACGCATTCCAAAGCCATAGAGAATTCGTTGGAAGTCGCCTTGCTGGCTTATCAGGGCCTGGCTGCCAGCTATAAATTACTGGGTGATCAGCCAAAAGCTATGCATTACCTTGAACTTTATCAGCAAACTTATCAGAAAGCGAATAACAGGCAAATGACAGCAGCTTTGGCTTATTACGCCGCTTTAATGCAGGCCGCAGAGCGTAAACAGGAAATTAGCCTGCTGAATCAGCAAACCCGTCAACTGCAACTGGAAAACGAACTGGCCAAGGCTGAAACAGTGAACAACAGGCTGTATTTGCTGGTGGCTGTGACGGTGCTATTGTTGCTGATGACAGTGCTTTATCGTACACACCGCTCTGGCGTTAAACTGAAAGAGCGCGTTACTTTTGACAAACTAACCCGGGTCTTTAGTCGGGATCATTTTGAAGATGTACTGGCAACCTGCTTAACTGTGGCTCCGGGCCAGCAGCAAAAGCTGGGTTTTGTGTTGTTTGACCTGGACCATTTTAAGCAAGTAAACGATAGCTATGGCCACCAGACAGGCGACTGGGTATTGCAACAAGCGGCCAATGCAGCACAGCAATGCTTGCGTAAAAGTGATGCGATAGGCCGCATTGGTGGCGAAGAGTTTGCCATTTTGCTGCAGGACTGTGACCTGGACATGAGCCGTGCTCTGGCCGAATCTGTACGTTTGGCCATTGCAGATATAGATACCACCCCTACAGGCCATAAATTTGCAGTCACCGCCAGTTTTGGTGTCAGTACGGCGCAGGACTATGGCTACAATGCCCGTAAATTGTTTTCTGTGGCAGACGAAGCTTTGTATCAGGCCAAACAACAAGGTCGTAACAAAGTGATGCCATTAGAGCCTCAGCAAGTCTAAAGTGAAGTTAAAAGGATAAAGTGATGGAAAGCCTGGGTGTGATTCAGTTCTGGACTTTTTTGGCAGGCGTTATCGTCATTATCCTGATGCCGGGACCAAACAGCCTGTTTGTACTTAAAACCAGTATGGTGCAGGGACCAACCCACGCCTGGCGCGCTTTGGCCGCAGTGCTGCTTGGCGATGCGACTCTGATCCTGTTGTCTTACCTTGGTTTAGCGTCAGTGCTGTTAGCTTCCCCCGAGTTATTTCGTTGGATCCGCTACTTAGGCGCAGCTTATTTGTTGTTTGTCGGTGTGCAAATTTTATTGAGTTTGCTCCAGCCGAAAGCCACTTCTGCGCAAGAGCCAGGGGTTACGGTGGCGACTACAAAAGCTGCTGTGTTTCGCAAATCGTTGTTATTAAGCCTGACCAATCCCAAAGCTATTTTGTTTTTCCTGTCATTTTTTATTCAGTTTATCGACTCCAGCTTCAGTCCAGGCTGGGTGCCGTATCTGATATTAGCCCTGGTACTGGAACTGGTCAGCCTGCTGTATTTAACCACGCTGATATACGCAGGTGCCGCTATCGCTGGCTTCTTTAAAGGCCAACCTAAAGCAGGTCAGGCGGGTAATCTGGTATTGGGGCTATTATTCACCGGTTTTGCGGTGAGGTTAGCTTTGGCGTGATGTGACAGAAACAAAAGTCCCTCAGCCGAAGGACAAAAAGGCTGAGGGAAAGGTTGGTAACTTTATAGGTACCATGGAAAGGTTACTACACGGCTAAGCCCGGCCTCGGGTTGCTGTAGCAGGAGAAATTTTTGATGCGACTAAAGCGGGGTAACTGACCGCCAATTGGCCGACAATCAGCAGCGCGACAACACCAATCAGCAGTAACACAGGGCTTAACGGGCTCATGCTAAAGGTTGATACCAGCCAGATATTCAAGGCTATAGCTCCGGCAGTGCCAAGCACCACTCCTGCTGTACTTATCAGCAAATTTTCCAGCATAAAGTAGCGCATCACTTGCCACTGACTGGCGCCTAAAGCGCGACGGGTACCAATTTGACGGGTGCGTCTGTTAATGCTGAACATCGCAAGGCCTACAATGCCAAAGCCAGTGATCAGCGTCAGCACAATAATGACAGTCAGCAGAATAGTGTTAGTGGCCTGGTGCTCCTGATAACTTTTGTCACGGGTTTGTTCCATGCTGGTGACATTGCGGATAATGCGGCCTCTGTCGGTTTCCGCCAGCATTTTCTCGATCACTGGCATCAGTTCATCACGGCGGCCTGGTTCTGTCCGGATAAAATATCTGCTGCCTCTGCCGTCCAGTTGTTGTGGTACCAGCATACTGCGCTCTACGCCATTCCAGCCATTCCACGGAGCCTGTAAGGTGTTGATAATACCTGTAATTTGTACCGGTTGATGGTTGTCGATATAGACAGTTTTTCCCAGTGCTGTTTTCCAGTTTCCTTCAAACATGGCTTCGGCCAGTGCTTTGCTAATTAAAGCTTTGGGCGGCCATTTGGTACTACCAACGTCACGCCAGCCTATATCCGAATTGTGGAAGTTATCGCCGGCAATCAGCTCTACACCTAAAGCGGCAATACCTTGTTCGTCAACCATGTACACAGCTGCACCTGTGCCTTCAACATCGTCACCCGCTTTAGTTTGCAAGCTCATAGACCAGCCGCCGCCGCTTAAGGGAATAGCGTTTATCTGTGTTGCTGCTACGACTCCCGGGATCTGACGAATACGTTGTAAGTCCTGCTGCATTGACGTTTGGGTATTGTAATTTTGGGCAAATATCGTATTGCTCAGATAGAAGGTATTGGCTTCATCCACTCCACTGGGTCTGGCCATTTGCTGACTGCGTTCCTGCATCATAAAAATAGCGTTGACCATAATGGTCAATGTCAGGGCAATTTGCAGAGCAATCAGCAAAGCACCAATTTTGTTGCGCATCAAAGCGCGAAAGATAGGACCCAGTTCTAACCTGGCAAATAGGCTTATCATGGCAAACTCCTTATTGGCTTTTCAGCTGAACAGACGGCTGCACCTGACAGGCGCGCCAGGTTGGGTATAAACCTGCTAATAAAGCACTGACAATAGCCAGGCCCATAGCGACAGCTACTAAAGTGAAATCCAGCTGGGCTAAATCGCGGATCCAGTCGCCGTACATCACTTTGATGGCCTCAAGCCCCAGTAAAGCCAGCACTAAGCCCAATAAGCCTCCGGCTAAACCTATACAACCTGATTCAATTAAGTGTTGAATAAACAAATCGTTACGGCTGGCTCCTAACGCCTGACGCACGCCGATTTCTGTGGCTTTTCCTAAAAACTTCGCTAGCAATAAACCTACGGTATTCAGTAGGCAGACCAACAGGAACATCAGAGACATCGCCATCATCATACTGGCATCGTCGGACACCACTTGCTGATTTTCCAGCCACTGCATGACATCCCTTAATTTGTTATTGTCGGTGCGGGCAAAGCGACCGTATTGGTGTTGTTCTTTGGCATAGGCATTCATAAAGCTCAAATAATCGGCTTTATCCTGTTCGGTGGGCAATTCCACCCATAACTGCAGCCAGATGCATTCGGAATCTAAGAAGGCCTGAAAGCCAGACTCCGTGGGTTTCCAGCAGTTGGTGTTGCCGGAACGGTTGAATTTCTGCTCAGTAATTAAACTAAAAGGGACAAAAACTTCTTCAACGTTGTTAAAAGCACCAGTGGTGATGTCGTAAAATTTAGGTTTGGGGTTCCAGCGCGCTATGACTCCGGTAATTTTGTAGTCTTCTCCCGCCATACGAACGGACTGACCTGTAGAGTCTTTACCACCAAATAAGCGTTCGTTTAACTCGGCATTGATGACAATGACCCGTTCTTTTTTTAGATCTGCCTGATGGTCCCAGCCGCTGCCATATAAAAATGGTACATCAAACATAGGGAAAAAGTCGGCACTGTTGGCGCGGCCCTGCACCATAAAAGGCAACACTTCTTTGTCGGCCGGTTCAATGACGGCTGCCATACCTGTCTGTATGCTTTGGCGTTTAGCTTTTTGTGCCTGCCATAAATAAGTACCGTCGCGATAGGTCAGTTGCTCTGGCGCGTCGCCGTTGTCATTGTAAGTTTTGTTTGGCTCCCAGCTGTCCATTTGCACGTAATACAGCTGCTCACTTTTATGTGGGATAGGGTTCGCTGACATCAGGTAATTGACGGTAATAGTCGTCATTGAGGCACCAATACCTAAGCCAATAGCGCAGATCATTAACAGCGTCATGCCCCAGGTGCGTTTGCAGCTTAAGTAAGCCAGCTTTAAATAATATGAAAACATAGCCGCTCCTTAAGCCTCGCCAACCACATGCAGGTTAGAGTTTTTGTTGGTCAGCTCGCTGACATGGCCATCTTTGATATAGATCTGGCGTTTAGCGCGCGCCGCCAGGCTAGGGTCGTGGGTCACCATTAAAATAGTGGTACCGGCTTTATTGATGTCTTCCAGCAGGCTCATCACACTTTGTGCCATCTGGCTGTCGAGGTTTCCTGTCGGCTCATCCGCTAACAAGAAACGGGGTGAGGTGGCTAAGGCTCTGGCAATGGCCACACGTTGCTGCTGCCCGCCGGAAAGCTGGCTTGGCAGGTGTTTCATCCGGGAGGCTAAACCCACTTGATCCAGATGATACTCAATGCGTTGTTTACGTTCACTTGCACTTAGCCCACGATATCGCAAAGGCACATCGACGTTATCGAACAGGTTGAGATCAGGAATTAAGTTAAAGCTTTGGAAAATAAAGCCTATTTTCTGATTACGCATGCGGGAGCGGCCGCTGTCATTGAGCTTAGTGATATCTTCTCCGTCCAGCAGGTATTCGCCACTGGTACTGGTTTCCAGCAAACCGGCAATATTTAAAAACGTAGTTTTGCCTGAACCAGAAGGGCCAGTCACACTGACGAAGTCACCTTCGTTGACGTGCAGCTGAATATCCCGCAGCGCATGAGTGGCTACATCGTCCGTGATAAAGGATTTACTGATTTTGTTCATAGTTAACATACTAAGTCCCTCTGTGGTTTGCCTTTATTAGTTATTGAGTTGTACTGTGCTGGCGCCATTAAAAATATCGGTGCCAGAGGTAATGATTTGATCGCCAGGTTGCAGCCCAGCCAGAATTTCGACTGAGTTCAGGCTACGCGCACCGACTTCGATCGGGGTTTTGATAGCCATGCCCTGACTGACTTTGTAGGCAAATTTGCCATTGCTGCTGTCCAGGAACTGGCCTCGGGCCACTTGCATCACGGCCTGGCGATGCTCCAGCAAAATGCGGCTGCTTAAACGTTGGTTTTGACGCAGCGCTGGTGGGGCATCGCCGGTAAAACGCACCCGGCCTTTTACCTGGTTTTCGAACACTTCAGGGGAAATAGTCACCAGTTTGCCCATATAGAGTTTTTGCTCTGCGGTAATTTCTACTCGCAAACCTATAACTAAATCGTTGGCATAACTTTCTGGTACCGCTATTTCCACTTCAAACTGGCTTAAATCCACTACGGATAAAATCAGCTGGTTTTTGGTGATATAGCTTTTGTTTTCGACCGCCAGGTTGCCGAGCAAACCATTGACCGGTGAGCGCACCTGCAGGCCATCGACCTGGCGCTGGAAGTCTTCGACCAGTAAACGTTGGCGATCCAATTGCTGAGCTAAACTCTGCACTTCAAAATCGAGGTTTTCTTTATTCAGGCGGGCGTCTTCGACGGCGTGCTGATGTTGGACTTTGGCTGTTTCCAAATCATCCTGAGCTTTTTCCAGTTCTAATTTGCTGATCACGCCTTTTTCAAACCCCTGATCAGCACGGCGTTTTTCTCTGTCCGCTGTGGTGAGGGTCATCTGTGCAATATCCACAGCTTTTTTGTCTGTTAATTGCTGCTTTTTCGCCAGAATTTTCTGGCGGTCATGGCTGGTCTGAAGGCTGTAAAAAGTGGCTTGCTCTTGTTGCAGTCTGTTGTTCAGCTCAGGACTGTCAATAATGGCCAATACATCGCCTTGTTTTACTTCAGTGCCGGCATCGAGTAATAGGCTGATAGTGCCCTCAGCTGTGGCGTAAAGTTTGGGGCTGACAGCGGCAACCACCTGGCCCTGAGCAGAAATGTCGCGGGTAAAATCTGCAGTTTTTACAGTGTCTATCCGCACGCGCGACAAAGACACTGAAATATCGGATTGTGACCAACTGCGTGCCGCCGGAACTATTTGCCACAACAGTAATACCAGAAGCAGGCCGCTTGCTCCTGCTACCCAGATTTTTTTATTGGCTTTTTTTGGCGCCAGCTTTTCATCCTGGCTGCTGGTATCGGCTATTTTCATTTTTTCTCCTGCGCGAACTTCATCAGAGGCGACCTAAAAGTCGTTGTTTCTAATGAGTCGTAGGCAAAAGAAAAAAGGTTTGAATGGAATAAAAATATATTTCAGTCAGGCTGAGGCTGTGGAACTGAGAGCAGGTTTTAACAGTCAGTCAGTCGCTTATCTTTTTTACGTAAGGTACCAAAGAGGCGGGCCTGGTATGCGGCCAAATCCAGTTGACGTAACAATTGTGGTGTTGAAACGTTGCTGCAGTGAAAAACCATAGTTTTACTTTGTACATCCACCTGATGCAGTTGCTGCTGTATACAAAAGCCTTCAGACAGGCTTTGACTGATACGCCGACATAACTCCTCAAGTTGCAGTTCGCTTTGCTGTAAATCAAGGGTCAGGCCATTGATTAACAAAACAAATTCATCGCCGCCGAAACGACAGACTGTATCATGGGCTCTCAGGCACTGTTTCAAACGTTGTGCAAACAGGACTAGCAGTCTGTCGCCTGTTTCAGGGCCATGTTGCTGATTAAACTGGCGAAAATGAGCTATATCAAGCAGCAGCAGTGCTGCATAATGTTGTTCAGTTTTGCCGAGCTGAATCGCCTCTTCCAGACGCTTTTCCAATTCAACCCGACCAGGCATCATGGTTAAAGTATCGTAATAATAGAACTGCTGCAGCATAGCTTCTGAAGCTTTTTGCTCAGATAAATCACGTAGTATCAGCACTAAGTCTGAATCTTTTGAACAGGACAAAGGCAAGACTCTGAGTTCAGCAACAAAGTGATGGCCAGCTTTAGTGCTGCAGAGTATTTCTTCACCCCGACCGGGCATGGACACAGACAGGCGTTGCAGGTGCTCTGTTGAAATTTTGGCCGGATGGGCAAAAAGAACAGCAGCCTGCTTGTCAGATAATTGCTCTTTCTGGTATCCAAAAAGGTGTTGGATAGCGCCACTGCAACTTTTTATACTGCCGTCTTTACTGAGGGTTACTATGGCATCCGGTAGGTGGTCCAGAATATGTCTGCTGTGCTCATCTGCATGCAAACTGGACTGATGCAGACTGACTAAATGGGTCATTTGATTGGCATAGACGTACCAGATACTGGACTGATCCGGCAGCAGCTCATAGCTGCCAAACAATTCGAAGTATAACTTTTCACTGTCTGGAAATTGCAGGCCTAATGTGGTCACTAACTTGCTTTGCTCCCGCAGGCTGGCTTGCATTTCGCTACTCAGGCGGGCCAGGTCTGCAGCGTCAATCAAAGACAGCATAAGTTCTGAACATTGTTGTTGCGACAGATAGTGACTGTGCTGTCGCAGCAAAATTTTATCGTCCAGAAATGGAAAGCTGATTTCGCCATTGATCTGAAGATGTATGTTCATAAAAAAACCAGGAATTTGTTGCAGGAACTTGGTAAGCATAAGGACTCATTACTACATAAGAAATTAAAGCGCGTGACACCAAATAAGCTGACCCCTGGCTGTTTGCTACAGCGCAATGAGGTCGAACTATAGAGAGGTCAAAATCTATCCTTTTGATTTTATTGGCTAGAATCTAAAAGTAAGACACTCGTTTATCACCAGGATGGTTTAAATAAGGAAAGCTTTATTTAGTACGCTCTTGTTTAACCTCACAGTGTGTACACTTTTTACACTGTGATTTAAGTGAAAAGAAGTATTTTGATGTTTTCATTTGTAACATCATATTTTATGGCCTTGTACAAATAGTTACAGAAGCAGGGCCTGCAAATAGAAGGCCCTGCCGCCAAATACTTTTAGCAGCGTTGTGTTTAAGACCTGATGGTCTGCACTCAGGCCAGTGTTGCTAATGGCCTGAAATTGGTGGTTTTGTAGCCTGGGCCATTCACCCTGTCATTTTTCCTGTTGTTGGCTCTGAGGTGTGCGGGCGATAATTTCTATCTCAACCAGGCCACGGTCAGCAAATAATTCTGCTACACCTACCGCAGTCCAGGCTGGATAAGGAGCCTTAAAAAACTCATCTTTCACCTCCATCACTGCAGCTATATGTTGCTCTTTTGTGCCTTTGAACAAAGGGCTTCTGAACAAGTGATAGCTATTTATTTTCACGACATGCTCGGGTCCTAAACCTGTTTGTTTCAGCAGAATATCGAGGTTACCAAAGGCATGGCGCAAATTCTTTTTAAACCCTTCAATGCTTGTACCATCAGCAGGAGAGCCAGCAATCACACCGGAAAAAAATACCAAGTCACCAGCGCTGCGTGCCGGTGAATAATGCCATTCTTCATAAGCTTGTTTTGACTTGGTGCTGTCTATGTACACGTCGCCATTTGCAGCAGGAATGATCTCCTGACCGGGTTGAGCCAGTGCAGATGCGCTTAGCAATGTCAGGCTCAATAGCTTTAATTTTAAATAGGACATAAATACCTCGTAGTGTGGATCCTCAACGGATTCTGCGGCTTTTATTCAGGTATCTAAGGCAGTAACGGGATAAAAGGAGGCAGGCTTGGGACAACGAATAAAAACAAAGAGGGCCGCGACGATGCGGCCAGTGGATTTAAAGTACGTTACCAAGTCCCACCGAGATGGCATCCACATAAGCTGTCATACGCTGTTGCGGATTGGATGCGTCACTTGCAATGATCTGATCCAGAGTCCAGATAAAGCCGCCGCCCACAGCAATACTACCGTTAAAGGATTTCATCAGACTTTGTACCAGAGCCGGACTGTCATTAGTCCAGTCGCCAGCCACAATAAAAGCTGTGGTATCAAAACCGGGAATAGCCTCCGCTATGGCCTGCGCCCACTGAGAGGGCTGGTTACCCTGGCCGCCGTCGTAACACTGCAAATTCCACCATTTCACAGCACCTTTGTTGCTGCGGTTTAACTGTTGCAAGGCACTGGTCCAGAACTGTTGGTAGGTGTAAGGGCAGAATGTCAGGCCAAAGCCCAGGCTGTTTGCTAACTGACAGAAGGCGACAAAGGATGGCAGGTCGTAATTGTCTTCGCAGTCCAGGTCAATAATGCTAATGGCTGGAAAAGTCTGTTTCAGTACTTTCATATTGGTAGCCAGATTGGTGCCGGCAAAACTATTGTCGTTCTGCTGATAGATTTTTTGCAAAGTTTCAAAGTCCAAAACTCCACCACCACCAATAGAGGCGCAAAGACAGTTTAGACTGCCACCTAAAGCGCTGTTGATCAAAGCCGGCCAGGCAGGATCTCCGACATAACGGCCTTCAGAAATCACTAGCGTGTTGTTGAAATAAATATCCCCCATGATCTGGCTGGGCTGAATGGAATAATTACGGCCTATATGAAACAGACCTAAAATCAGTGTAGTAAAGCCTGAGTTTTGCAGTTGTGACACTGTAGTACTAACAGCTTGTTGATTGTTTGCAGGATACATTATGCCTTCGGCATAAACGGCGAAGTTGAGCTTGGACATGGGATCACTCCTTGTTGTTTTGCAGACAGAGTTTTCCAAAATTACCGGGCTTTCTTTAGATACAGCCTGATTCTATTTCCCTATTTTGGTTAAATAAAGCTAGGTGCTATAGCCCGGTTTGGCAACAGAGATTTCCCGAAAAGAAGAACATTTAATCAAAGCGTCATCTGTAGGCTAAAGTTTTAGCTTTTCTCCTTACCACAAACGTTGTCTGGTGCTGATATATCCGGCGTAGAAGATGATGGCAACACCAGCAAACCAGCTCATGGTGACAGGTTCTGACCAGAATAAATAACCAAAAAGACCGGCAAAAATTACCGAACTGTATGTCCATATACCTATATCAGATGCAGGAGCCAGCGCATAAGCTTTGGTCATCGCCATTTGGCCTATGGCGGCTAACACCCCCATAAAAGCAAAAGCCCACCAGGCTATAGCGGGCAGTTCCTGCCAGTAAAAAGGCACTGGTACAAAGGAGATAATGGCGGTTAGCAAAGAGAAATAAAACACGATACGGGCCGCGGGTTCAGTGTCGGACATATAGCGAATGGTGGTTTTCGTCACCGCCACTAACACGGCCGACAACAAAGCAATTAAAAACAGATAAAATGCACCGCCACCACTGGCGATAGGCAAGGCCAGTAATACACCACCAAAGCCGAGCGCTATGCTGAATAAGGTCAGGCGACTGGCAGTTTCTTTCAGCCAGAACTTCGCTATGAGCGGCACTATAAAAGGCGACATCAATAGCACTACCATAGCCTGAGCTAAGGGCAGTTGGCTGATGACATAAAAAAAGCAGTACATCGAAATAATACCGGTGACAGAGCGGCTTAAATGCAGATACCAACGCTTGGTATAGAGCAGTTGTTTACCTTGCAGCCAAAGCCACGGCAGCATCACCAGCAAAGCAAAAAAGTTACGGAAAAACACAACCTGGGCATGACTGGCGCTGTCGCTGGTGAGTTTAACCAAAGCGCCAATACCGGCAAAACAAGCTTCAGCCAGTAACAGCAATAAGGCGCCTTTGAGCAGATTGGGTTGCATCAATAATCACAGTATTTCGAAGAGGCGCGCAGTATAGCAGAGAGAAAAATGCAGGGGCGACCTTTGTGGTCACCTGTTTATCTGTTCAACCGGGGCGAAAGAACGCAGCCAACAAAGCTGCGGTTTTAATTTCGCAGTGCGCAGCGCAAAGGAGTTGGTGTTGCAGCGCGGCGGCAAGGG
>NZ_JAIWOI010000335.1 GCF_020217005.1 Rheinheimera sp.
CCCCGCCCCTAGGGTGTGATCATGGTTTTTAACCACAACCCGTTATCGAATTTTGTGTTGGAATTCGCGGGCGGGGATAAACCCCGCCCCTACGATACCTTGTTGGTTATTTAAATTTGTGTAGGGGCGACCTTTATGGTCGCCCGCGAGTTTTCACAACCTACCTTTGCTGCCTTCATATCCAACAGATACTAAACTTAGTCAACAAAACACGCTAATCAGTTAACCAGCTCGAGTACTTTCAAAGGGGGCGGGGATGGTGAACTCTGTATTACCTCAAAGGCGCTCGGTGCGCTTAAAAAATTATGATTATGGTAGCAACGGTTTCTACTTCATCACTTTATGTTGTTACAGGCGTTTTTTGCTTTTTGGCGAAATTATCGATGATCAGATGCAAATCAATAGCATAGGCGCACTTGTAGCTATGGAATGGCAAAAAATACCAGAACTTTTTCCAGCTGTAGAGCTGCATCCATGGGGTCTCATGCCAAATCATTTTCACGCCATTCTCGCGCTTTCCAACAAACCAGGGAAAAACTGCACAAAATTAGGCTCAGTAGTTGGCTCTCTTAAATCCTTGTCGCAAAAAGCAGTTCGCGGAACATTTGGTCAAAATGCACCACAACTATGGCAGCGCGGCTACTATGACCATGTGATTCGTAATGAAGAAGCTTACCAGCATATAGCCCAGTATGTTCAGACGAACCCTCAATCCTGGCAAGCGGATTATTTTAACGGTTTAGGCAGTTAATTGTTGCCAGATGGCTTTGGCGACAGGGCCCAGTTGCTGATCTTTGTGCCGGACCAAATGCACTTCTCCCAGGATCTGTTTAGGAAACTCCTTAGGCTTTAACTGCACCAAAGCGCCGCTTTTCAGTTCATCTACAACCTGATATTTCGCTATCATGCCCCAGCCTAAATGAGCTAACAGCGACTGTTTCATGCACAAGGAGTTATTCACTTTCACCCGTCGTGCCGATTGCAACGGCAGCAATTTCCCACTATCGAAATTCAGTGCTTCTGAGTTTGCTACCAGTTGCGGCAGCTCTGCCAATTGTGCCTGATGCGTTAAAGGTTCAGCTAACAGCGCTAAAAACTCCGGCGTAGCTACACATAGCAGCTCAAAACCACCAATAGCTACAGTTTCAAAATCGCCCATGCTGATAAACACCGGATACCAGGGGCTTATCGCTAAATCTGCCTGCTGATTTTTCAGCTTTTCCAGTGCCTGCAGCCGGTAATCACAACTTAACAGCAGTTCTGTGTGAGGAAACTGCTGCTGCGCTTGCCGGATCGCAGCCAAAAAAGGCGTCATATCAACGGCCTCATCAAAAGCTAAACGCAGACTGGCTTCAGCGCCACGGCTTAAGTGTTGCGCCAAAGATTTCAGTTGCGCACTTTGATGCAGAAGTTGTTGAGCTTGTTGATAAAAACGGCGGCCAGCTTCAGTAAATTGCAGGCGATATTGGCTACGATCCACTATAGTAAAACCGCATTCCTGCTCCAGCTTTTTCAGCGCCATACTTAAAGCAGGTTGGGTTTTATGCAGTTTCACCGCGGCTTGCAGCAGACTTTCACTGCTGGCCACTGCGTCGAGAATATAAAGCTGTGTCAAGTTCATCAATTATTCTTATATAGAACTGAAGTAAATATAAATTTTAATATTAATTTTGCTTTTGTATAGTGCTGCGACAAATTGCAGTGTAGCCAAAACAAACTAAGGGAAAAGTTTCAATGTCCAGACAGATGATGATAAGCGCGTTTCTGTGTGTGGTGTCAGTAGCTGGTTGTTCCAAACCTGTTGAAACTGCAGAACAAAGCCAAAGCAGGCCGGTTAAACTTTATCAGGTGCAGGACGGTCAGCAGAAATTAATCCGTCAGTTTCCTGCTGTGGTTGAACCCACTGAAAACGCCCGTTTAACATTCCGTGTCAGCGGCAAACTTACGCAGTTCTCTATTCGCCCTGGTCAGGAAGTAAAAAAAGGCGATGTGCTGGCTCGTTTAGATCCTACTGATTTCAAATTGAAAGTAGAGCAGGCACAGGCCCGTTATCAGTTGTCCAAAGCGCAGTTTGACCGTGCCGCCAGCCTGATAGGGCAAAAACTGGTGTCTCAAGCCATGTATGACGAAGCCAAAGCCCAGTTACAAGTGGCAGAAGCAGATTTAAAAACCGCGCAGACCAACCTTTCTTACACCGAAATGGTGGCGCCTTTTAGTGGCACTGTGTCACGTTCTTTAGTTGAAAACCATGAAAACGTTGCAGCTCAGCAAGCCATACTGGAATTGCAGCTCAAAGGTATGGTCGACGTGGTCATTCAGGTGCCGGAAGACGTGATAGCGCTGGTGAAAAAAGGCGTGAATTATCAGCCGGATGTGATCTTCGATTCCTACCCAAGCTTAAGTTACAAAGCCAGTATCAAAGAATGGGATACCAGAGCTGACAGCGCCACTAATAGTTTTAAAGTGGTATTTAGCATGCCTGCACCAGAAGAATTTAATGTGCTCTCAGGTATGACTGCTAATGTCGTAGCGGATATGAGCAAGCTGATGCGAACTCAGGCCTCTTTAGTCATGGTGCCCGCTACTGCAGTCTTTGCCGCTAATGATCAGCCGGTGGACGCTACAGAGCGTTTTGTTTGGGTTTATCTGGACGGTGTCGTAAAAAGGCGTGCCGTCACTGTAGGTCGTTTAACCTCAGGTGGTATCGAAGTCACTTCAGGTTTAGCAGCTGGAGATCAGGTGGTCACAGCAGGAGTGCAGCAACTGACCGAAAACCAACAAGTGCGGCCATGGCAACGTGAGCGGGGTCTGTAAGATATGGATGTCGCTCAGTATTTTATAAAAAACAAAACCTCGTCCTGGTTAGTTACCGCCATTCTGTTGATTGGCGGCATCATGGCTTATTTGGGACTGGGCCGGCTGGAAGACCCGCAGTTTACCCTGAAGCAGGCCTTGATCATCACTTCTTACCCCGGCGCTTCGCCGTTGCAAGTAGAAGAGGAAGTCAGTTATCCGATAGAAAACGCTATTCAGCAATTGCCTTATGTTGATCATGTCACCTCTATTTCCACCACTGGCACGTCGCAAATCATGGTGGAGATGAAAGGTATATACAGGGCCAAAGAGCTGAAACAAATTTGGGACGAATTGCGCCGCAAGGTCAACGACTTAAAACCCCAGTTACCGCCCGGAGTGCAGGCTCCTGTCGTGAATGACGATTTTGGTGATGTATACGGCATGTTGTATGCCATTACAGGCGAAGGTTATACCGACGAAGAAATTCGCGATTATGTCGACTTTCTGCGCCGCGAGCTGGTGCTGGTTGATGGTGTTGGCAAGGTCTCCGTCAGTGGCCGGCAACAGGAACAAGTAATAGTTGAAATTTCGCGTTCCCGTCTGGCGGCTTTGGGTATTCCGCCTTCGCAAATAGCCAGTTTATTGCAAACTCAGAACGTGGTTAGCAATGCAGGCGCTTTGCGGGTAGGGCCGGACAGGATCCGTATTCATCCAACGGGAGAGTTTCAGTCCGTGCAGGAACTGGAACAACTGATTATCAGCAACCCGGCCGCTAAAGAACTGATTTATTTAGGTGACGTGGCCAAGGTGTACAAAGACGTGCAGGAAGTGCCAAGCCAGATTTTAAAGTTTGATGGCAAAAATACCCTGACATTAGGCGTGTCTTTTAGTCAGGGCGTTAATGTGGTGAATGTAGGAGCTTTAGTCAGCGCCAGAATGCAAGAGCTGGACTATGCCCGTCCTGTTGGTATGGACATCAACACTATCTACAACCAGCCTGCCGAAGTAGAAGCTTCAGTCGGAGGCTTTGTACTGAACCTGCTGGAATCTGTGCTGATCGTTATCGTGGTGCTGCTGGTTTTTATGGGGCTGCGCAGTGGCTTTTTAATAGGCCTGATCCTGCTACTGACTGTACTTGGCACCTTTATTTTTATGCAGCAAATGCAAATCGAGTTGCAACGGGTATCACTGGGCGCACTGATTATTGCGCTGGGTATGCTGGTGGATAATGCTATTGTCATCACCGAAGGCATTTTAATTGGCATGCAAAAGCGATTGACCATCAGCCAGTCGGCGTCCGCCATAGTCAAACAAACCAAATGGCCTTTGTTGGGTGCAACGGTTATAGCGATCACCGCTTTTGCACCTATAGGTTTATCCAGCGATGCCACAGGCGAATTTGCCGGTAGTTTATTCTGGGTGTTGTTGGTTAGCTTGTTATTAAGCTGGGTCACAGCTATTACACTGACGCCATTTTTTGCCAGTTTGTTTTTTAAAGAAGAGCTCAAAGCTGCAGCCGAAGCAGAGCAGGGCGAACCTGAACTTTACCGTGGTTTTATATTTGACTGGTACAGAGCAGCGTTAACAGCTGTGCTGCGTTACAGAGTGCTGAGTTATGCTCTGATGATCCTGCTGCTGGTTATGTCAGTGATCGGCTTTTCTAAGGTCAAACAAGTGTTTTTCCCCGCGTCCAACACGCCAATTTTCCTGGTGGATTTATGGCAACCCGCTGGTACTGATGTGCGACAGTCCGACGCTGAAGCTTTAGAAGTGGTGCAGTATTTAAAAACTCTGGAAGGAGTGGAAGCCGTCACCTTAACTTCGGGCCGTGGTGCCGACCGTTTTATGCTGACCTACCAGCCTGAACGTTTTTACGCCGCTTATAGTCAGTTGGTGGTTCGCGTGCAGGACAAATCATTTTTTGCCAGCCGTATGGCGGATGTCAGCACGTATATCAACGAACAACACCCGGGGCTGCGCCACAAACTGAAAAGATTGGATGTGGGGCCTTCCACTGCCGCTAAAATTGAAGCCCGTTTCAGTGGTGCCGATCCTAATGTGCTACGCCAGTTGGCTGAGCAAGCTAAACAGATCCTGGCGCAGGACGAAGGCACCCGAAATCTACGTGATGACTGGAGCAACAGGGTTAAAGTGATAAGGCCGCAGTTTAATGAAGCTCTGGCGCGGCGGGTTGGCATCAGCAAACAAGACGTCGACGATGTGCTGCTGACACACGTCAATGGTCGCAGTGTCGGTATTTACCGTGATGGTACCCATTTGTTACCTATCATCACCCGTGCACCGGATTCTGAGCGGCAAAGTGTAGACGCGCTGGCCGATTTGCAAATCTACAGCCCTAAGTTAAACCGCTATATTCCGATCAGCCAGGTGGTCAGTAGTTTTGCTTTGGAGTGGGAAGATCCACAAATTATGCGCCGCGACCGCAAACGCACTGTGACAGTGATGGCCGATCACAATATTTTAAGCGACGACACCGCGTCATCTTTACTAAAAAGAGTGCGGCCGCAAATCGAAGCCATACCTCTGCCTACAGGCTATAGCCTGAGTTGGGGTGGCGAGCTGGAAGCTCAGACCAAAGCGCAAAAAGCCTTGTTCAGCTCCTTGCCTATGGGCTATCTGGTGATGTTTGTGATCACTGTGCTGTTGTTTAGCTCAATGCGTGATGCGTTGGTGATTTGGGCCTGTGTGCCTATGGCGCTGATCGGGGTCACACTGGGTTTGTTAAGCGTCAATGTGCCTTTTGGTTTCTTAGCGTTGCTCGGATTCCTGAGCTTATCCGGCATGTTGGTGAAAAACGGCATAGTGCTGTTGGATCAGATCAAATTGGAGTTAAGCCAGGGCTTAGAACCTTATCATGCAGTGTACGACAGCGCAGTGAGCCGGGTCCGTCCTGTGTCTATGGGCGCTATCACTACTATTCTTGGTATGTTGCCTTTGGTCACTGATGATTTCTTCGCCAGTATGGCAGTGGTCATCATGTTTGGTCTGGGTTTTGGTACCATTTTAACGCTGTTGTTTTTACCTCTGATGTACTGCTCTATCTATCGAATCCCCGCCAAAACCTGAATTTAAATAGGGTCAGAACACATTGTTAACCCTTAACAATGTGTTCTGACCTCATTTTTAAGTTTATCTGCTGATAGCGCTGGCTTGTGCTGGCTGTTAGTGGTAAAAACTGAAGCGTTATAATTTTAATGCGTCGAAATGGATTTGTTTAGAATGAAAAAAATCGCCCTTTCTTTGGCGTGCAGTTTAGTTTTCTCCGTAACAGCTGCCGACCATTTACCGCCCTTACCGGATTGGCAAGGTGCCACCCTGAGTTTGATTAAGCCAGCACAACATCCCTGGGTTACTCCAGCAGAAGTTTCGGATTTATCTGAAACACCAGATTACGAAACCACTATCAAATTCCTCGAACGCCTGGCAGCCAGCACCCCCTTAATAAAACTCGAAGTCATAGGCCAAAGTCCGCAGGGCAGAGCTATTTATCTGGTGAAGGCTGGAGCTGATCCCGACATGATAGGCCGTGACAACAAACCGGTATTATTGGCACAGGCTGGTATTCATAGTGGCGAAATTGACGGCAAAGACGCTGGACTGATGCTGCTGCGTGACATAGTGCATGGTGATAAAGCGGACTTACTTAAAGATGTGAACCTGCTGTTTATTCCTATTTTTTCTGTGGATGGTCATGAGCGCAGAGGCAAGTACAACCGCATGAACCAGCGTGGTCCTGAATTACAGGGCTGGCGTGCCACAGCGCAGAACCTGAATTTAAACCGCGATTACATGAAAGCGGAAGCGCCCGAAATGCAGGCGCTGCTGAAGTTATTAAACAGCTATCAGCCCGACCTGTATCTGGACATCCATGTTACAGACGGTGAAGACTATCAGTACGACATCACCTACGGCTTTAACGAGCCTTTTGCAGCACTGAGTCCTAATGCAGCCAGCTGGCTGGCCAGCAGTTTCCGCTCAGAAGTGGATCAGGCCTTAACAGCTGCCGGGCATATTCCCGGACCGCTGGTTTTTGCTCATAACAGCAGCGACTTCAGCAAAGGCCTGGCAGGTTCCACCTCAACGCCACGGTTTTCCAATGGCTATGGCGACTTGCGTCATATTCCGACTGTACTGGTGGAAAACCACAGTTTAAAACCTTACAAACAGCGGGTTTTAGGCACTTACGTCCTGCTTGAACAAAGTTTAAAGCTGTTGCAGCAACAAGGTTCAGTGCTGAAACTGGCGAAAAAAGCCGATGAAAATGCCAGACCACAACGTCAGGTATTAGCCTGGAAAGCCAGCGAAACACCGGACTATATCAGTTTTAAAGGCGTGGAAGCTGTGCAGAAAAAAGACCCTGTGACAGGTGTCAGCTATCAGACCTGGACCGGAAAACCGCTGAACTATGAGCAGTTGCCTGTGTACTGGGAAAAAGAACCAGCGGCCGAAATTGAAGTGCCAAAAGCCTACTGGATCCCGCCAGAGCAACAAGAAGTAATCGCCAAACTAGCGTTACACGGCGTGCAATTTACCAGCTTAAAATCACCTAAAACTATTCAGCTGCAGCAACTTACTGCGACTTCGCATCAGTTTGCCAGCAAACCTTTTGAGGGGCGTTTTGCGGTGAAAGCTGAATTCAGCCGCAACTGGCAAAAAATCCGTTTACCTGCAGGTTCGGTCCGCGTCAGTACAGATCAGCCTTTAGGGGCTTTGGCTGTGGCTTTACTTGAACCTACAGCGCCTGACTCATTGTTCAGTTGGGGTTATATGCTGGGTATGTTTGAGCGGGTAGAGTACTTTGAAACCTACGCTATAGTGCCGCTGATTGAAACTGCGCTGAAGCAGGACAAAAAGCTCAAAGCCGAGTTTGACGAAGCGCTGAAGCAGGACAAAAAGCTGGCCGGCGATCCACAAGCCAAGCTGCAATGGTTGTATCAGCGTCTGCCGTATTACGATCAGCACTACCTGAAATACCCAATCCTGATCGAATAATGAAAATGGGGTCAGATCACATAAGTTATGCGTAACTTATGTGATCTGACCCCATTTTTAATTATTAATTGACGAATTCTTTGTTGCTGTGGGTGAAGATAGCGTACTGGTTTTTGCCTGCATGTTTAGCCTGGTACATCGCCATGTCAGCCTGACGTAACAAGGTGGCGTCGTCTACGGACTGTGGCTGAGGATAAAAGGTAATACCTATACTGGCGCTGACATTCACTTTGGTTTGTTGCTGCGGTAACTCTACAGCCTTGCTGACACTGGCAAGCAAACGTTCTATCAGAGGTATGCATTCAGCTTCACCCGGCAGTTCAGTCAGCAGCGCAATAAATTCATCGCCGCCCAGCCTGGCAAGAGTGTCATTTTCACGCATCACACAGCGCATTCGTTTCGCCAGTTCCACCAGAAGATAGTCACCTGCTTCATGGCCTAAACTGTCATTCACCGCTTTAAAGCCATCTATATCGATAAAAATAACTGCCATCAACTGCTTTCTGCGTTTGGCCAGCGCCATGTTTTGCGCAATCCGGTCTTTTAATAACAAGCGGTTAGGTAATCCTGTTAACGCATCAAAGTGCGCAATGAACCGCAACTTGTCTTCCTGCTCTTTTTGCAGGGTAATGTCGGAAAACAGTGCTACATAGTGTATGGCTTTGTGCTGCACGTCTTTCACTACGGAAATGGTCAGCGCCAGTATGATAGCTTCACCGGTTTTACGTTTGCCGTGAATTTCACCTTCCCAGAAACCTGTGCGGGTCAGTTTTTGCCATAAGGCTTCAAAATACAGTTTGTCCGACTCTGAAGCACCCAGCAGTGCCAGATGGCGGCCTAAAGCTTCTGTTTCTGTGTAGCCTGTAATGCGGCAAAATGAATTATTTAAATCCAGAATAGTACCGCTGGCGTCTGT
Source organism: Rheinheimera sp. (assembly GCF_020217005.1). GTDB lineage: Bacteria > Pseudomonadota > Gammaproteobacteria > Enterobacterales > Alteromonadaceae > Pararheinheimera. The sequence continues at coordinate 8,726 of NZ_JAIWOI010000335.1, forward strand.
AATAAAAATGCCTTCACGAGCCTGCACAAACACGCTGGCAGCCAATTCCTGTTTCATTTGCGCCTGGTGCCGCTCTGAAATATCCAGCTGAGAACCTATCACTTCAGTTACCTGGCCATGTTCATCGCGCAGCGCACACAGCTGGTTTTCAATGCAGATCTGATGCTGGCCGGCTTGAGGTTCATCAGGGTACATGGCCGAGTTCCCCGGGTTTCGTTGCAAGGTACAGCTGTACTTCAACACGCCGGGATAACCAGCTGCGGCCCAGTCCATAAATTTCTGCACTATGACCTGCTGACTGTCCGGATCCACAGACAAATTCCACCAGTTGGCTAAACGCATAATCTCCATTGAGCTTTTCAGATACATAGTAAAGCAGTTTGGACTAATGTAGTTCAGCCTCATCGTCAGAGGATCAAAAGCGTAAATGACGGAAGGACTGCGTTCGATCAGCTGGTCCAGTCGTTTAAAACTTTTTTGCAGGCGTTTTTCTATCCAGTAACGCCTGCTTACGTCTGTGCCCAACAGAATAAAATCAGAGCTTTCGTCCGGAGCGCTGGCGACACGGAATAAATCCGAATCCAGATACAATTCCTTGCCATTGGCCAGCTGAATTTTCAGGCTCAGCACCTCAGTACCGTCCGCTTTGTCCTGCAGGCGTTGTATGGCAGATTGCAGCGCAGATTTTTGGCCCGGCTCAGGCACCCAGTCCATCAAAAACTGGCCACGCAGGCTCTCGTCTGCAACCTGCAGTAACTTCTGAGCATTGTCGTTAAAGTGCACAATACGGCCTTGTTTATCCAAGCCAAACAACAGCACATGAACTGTGTTGTTCAGTACTGTGCTGATCTGGTTTTTTTGCAGTGTTAGTTTTTGATTCAACTGATGTAATTTGTCGTTGCCCAACAGCAGCCTGGTACTTTTTTGCCGGAACATCAGGTACAAAACTAACAAAGCCGCGAGCAACAGTGCCATGAAGAACACAGCGCCTTTGTGATCTGTCCAGCTATGCATATAACTATGAGCAGGCGCATTTTGGAAAGGAGGCAACGACAGCGCCTGTAAAGTGTATTCAACGGACTGATAGTTAGCAGGTACACCAAAAGCTTTGCTTGAACCCGAGCTTCTGGCCTTACTCTCCCAATTCAGCAGCGCTGTCATCAGCCGATTCACTTGTTGCGCTGCAACAGGTTGCATCACCAGCACAGGCCAGTCCGGGTAAAGCCTGGTTGAACTTTGCACCGGCAGATCCGCCAGTTGCTGTGGATTTAACAC